>NZ_DAMDQC010000015.1:0-50091 GCF_032082325.1 Pantoea sp. CTOTU50773
ACCAAACTGTTTTAGTAATCGATAGAAAGCGCGTCAGAAAAACCGGTACGCGGCCTCGCGGCATGAGGAGCGACCAAATTACGGCGAATGCGCTTCACCTTCTGGCCGCAGGTGAAACCAACGTTTCTCTCTTATTGCTTTATGCGTCTGGAAGTGAACTTCCGTTCTTCTACCATCCTTGGATTGGTGGGGGCGGGCGGTATCGGTCAGGAGCTGATGACCAACATCAAACTGGATCGTTACGATCAGGTGAGCATCACACTGCTGCTGATCATTGTGGTGGTGTCGCTGCTGGATACGGTATCCGGCTGGTTGCGCCGTCGCGTGGTGGAAGGGGATATCAAATGATCGCATTAGTACCGGATGTGGCAAAACTGAAGCAGGAACATCCTGCACTGTTCGCCGCACAGAACCGTTATCTACGCCGCGTGGCTGGAGTTGCACTTGCCATCGCGCTCTATTACCTGTTCTTCTTTGAATTTTTCGGTATTGAGTGGAGCCGAGTTATTATCGGTTGCGAGCAACTAGGGCGTTACTTCCTGCGCATGTTCGTTTGGCAAGACTTTATGAACTGGCCATTTGGCTATTATTTCTCCCAGATTGGCATCACGTTGGCGATTGTCTTCGCCGGGACGCTGACCGCTTCCATTATTGCGCTGCCGGTTTCCTTCCTTGCCGCCCGCAACGTGATGCACGATCCGATTGCCCGTCCGATTTCCTTAGTGGTGCGCCGTTTGCTTGACATCCTGCGCGGTGTCGATATGGCGATTTGGGGCCTGATCTTTGTGCGTGCAGTTGGCATGGGACCACTGGCGGGTGTGCTGGCGATTGTGGTACAGGATGTGGGCTTACTGGGCAAACTGTATGCGGAAGGGCATGAAGCGGTTGAGCGTTCGCCGAGCCGGGGTTTAGGTGCGGTGGGGGCCAATAGTCTGCAGAAACATCGCTTTGGCATCTTTACCCAATCCTTCCCGACCTTCCTGGCATTGAGCCTGTACCAGATTGAATCCAATACCCGTTCGGCGGCGGTACTCGGCTTCGTTGGCGCAGGGGGTGTCGGTCTGGTTTATGCCGAGAACATGCGCCTGTGGAACTGGGATGTGGTGATGTTCCTGACCATCTTGTTGGTTGGCGTGGTGATGATCATGGATGTGATCTCCAGCAAACTGCGTAAGCGTTACATCACGGGGAAACCGTTGCCGCTGTGGCAGCCTGCCGTGCGCGATTAAGCCGTTCACTGCGTTGCCAGGCGCGCTCCAGCGCCTGCGCTAACTGTGCCTGTTGCCAGGGTTTTGCCAGCCGTTCACACAGTGGCAAAGTGACCTGGCTCTGGCGCAAATCCTGACCGCTGATCAGCAGGGTGGCCAGTTCTGGCCACTGCTGCTGCGCCTGGCGAATCACATCCGCCCCGTTTAACGCGCCGGGTAACATCAAATCACTGATCAACAACTCAATATCTGGCGTCTGCCGCAGCAGCGTGAGTGCGGATTCGCCATCGCCACACTCTAAAGTGAGGTAGCCGAGTTGATGCAGATGCTCACACAATGTCTGCCTGACGGCGGGTTCATCATCCAGCACCAACACCAGCCGGTCACTGCTGGCACCCGGCGTAAACTCGGGAAGAGTCGGCGCGGGCTGGACCGCTTCCGGTGCGCGCGGCAGTAACAGGCGCACGGTGGTGCCCTGGCCGGGGGCGGTTTCCACTTCGATCTGCCCGCCAGATTGACGCACAAATCCATACACCATCGACAACCCCAGTCCGCTGCCGCTGCCGGTCTCTTTGGTGGTGAAAAATGGCTCAAACACCTGTTCACGTACCTCGGCTGACATGCCGCAGCCGTGATCGATGACTTCAATGGTGACGCGATCGCGTTTACCATCCGCTTCCTGCATTCGCTGATTCCAGATGCGCAGGCGAATTTCACCACTCTGCTTCTCCATGGCATCGCGCGCGTTGACCACCAGATTCATTAGCGCATTCTCCAGCTGCCCGGCATCGATCCACGCGGGCCAACCGGGGCGTTGCGCATCAACCACTAATTGCTGACCGGGCAACAGTGCATGCTGTAACAGTGAGTGCAGATTATCGACCAGCTCAATGACTGATACCGCACGCGGATAAAGCGACTGTTTACGTGAGAAGGCCAGCAGCCGCTGGGTAAGCTGTGCCGCGCGGTCGGCCGCCAGCCGGGCTCGCTCAATGCGACTGGCCAGTGAACCGGAGGGGAGTTGGCCCACGGTGAGGGCCAGACTGCCAATAATCACGGCCAGCAGGTTGTTAAAGTCGTGAGCGATACCGCCGGTGAGTTGGCCCACCGCTTTCATTTTTTGGCTGTGCAGCAGCGCTTCTTCCAGCGCCTTACGTGTGGTGCGCTCAAGCACGGTATTGACCATGCCCCGGCGTGGCACCGGGCTAAAGCGCAGTTCCAGCGTGCGGCCGTCGGGCAGGCGAACTTCCTGCGCATCCTGCAGGCTGGTGAGCTGCACATCCATTCGCTCTAGCAGACGTTGATAATGCAGGCCGCGATGCAGGTCGCGTGCCGGAATGCCGAGTAACTCGGCGTACTGCGCGTTCCACACCACCAGTTGCCCACTGTTATCGAACAACGCAAAGCCATCGCGCATGGCGAGGAAAGTGGATTCCAGCTGATTGCTTTTCTCTTTTAACAGGCGGGAAGTGTGGGCCAGTGAAGCCGTATTGCGTGCAAAGACGTTAAAGGCGCGAGCCAGATCGCCGAGCTCATCACGGCGGGCCAATCCCGGAACATTGACGCTTTTCTCGCCCTGGGCCAGACGCGTCATGGCGTGGGCGATAGCGGTCAGGCTGGAACCGAGATTGCGATAAATGTAGTAACCCGCGTAACCGGTGATCAGCAGTGCCAGTAGCATAAACAGGCCAATAAAACCGATGATGGAGTCCAGTTCCTGATGCGTGGAGGTGCTGCGCGCATCGCTCTGCTGCGCCACCAGTTGCACATAATGCGTGATGTCGCCATTCAGCATCGCCACCAGCGCTTTGATGCGATAGGTCGCGTAGGCAATCGCGATATCGCTCTGCTCAAGCTGTTCAGCGACCGGCTGCAGGCTGCGCGCGGTGTCGACCAATCGGTCACGCTGCATTGCCAGCGCATCTTGTAACGGTAAGGCGGACCAGATGGGCAGTACCTGCTGCAATTGTTGTTCAGCGGCTTGTGGCGCAGTGGATTGGATTGCCACCTTTAACAGGGCATCCGTTTGCTGGCGCAGCGGCAAAAAAGCGCCGTCGCTGGCGAGCACATCAATGCGATTCAGCAAGAGTTGTGCCTGCCACAGGCCACTCAGCATCACATTACGTTGTAAGTGGCGTTGATGGCCAACCCTAAGCAGCTGATTGATGCTCTGTTCCAGCATCTGGCTGCGTTCTCGAATGCGCGCCAGCAGTTCAGGTTGCTGTGCGGCCAGAGGCGCGTTCGCCAGCAGGGATAGGGATTGTTGTAACGCTTGCTGCGTCTGCTGCAGACGAGCCGACTCGCTTTGATACTCCAGCGCACCCACCACCTGCGCCAATCGTACGGCGGCGGTGGCCACGTTGGCAGTATCCCGCGCCAGCGCCAGGCTGCCGTTCATATCCGCCAGGGTTTGCGCCTGTGCCTGCTCCTGAATGTGACCGGCGTGGCGAAATCCAAAAATAGCCACCAGGCTCACCGCCAGCGTGACACTCACCACTAACAGGTTAAACAGCAGCAGGCGACCCCGCGCGCCAGCGTGCCAGTGCAGACTCTGACTCATTGCGGTCACTCCTTACCTCTCAGCTCCCGGCGAGTATAGAAGCGTGACCGGGGCGCAATATGACAAATATGAATGGCCGCTGACATTTTCCATTTATCTGGCGTTGCAACACTCGGCGACAACTTCAGAAAGCAGGAGTCAGGCGATGGCGGCGACACCGATATTAGAAATGCGCGAAATCACCCGACGCTTCGGCAGTTTCTACGCGTTAAAGGGCGTGGATCTGACCGTGTGGCCGGGTGAAGTCCATGCGCTGATGGGCGAAAACGGTGCCGGGAAAAGTACGCTGATGAAGATTCTGGCCGGTGCTTATACCGCCAGCAGCGGGGAAATTCTTATCAACGGTAAACCCTACGCCATCAAAGGCCCAAAAGAAGCGCTGGCAGCAGGCATCACGCTGATTTATCAGGAAATCAATCTGGCACCTAATCTCACCGTGGCAGAGAACATCTTTCTCGGCAGCGAGATCACGCGCGGTGGGCTGGTGAAACGGCGGCAGATGGCGGAAGAGGCACAGCAGGTGATTAATCGTCTGGGTGCCCAATTCAGTGCCAACGATCTGGTGAGCAAACTCAGTATCGCTGAGCAGCAGCAGGTGGAGATTGCCCGCGCGCTGCACCGCAACAGCCGCATTCTGGTGATGGATGAACCCACGGCAGCACTCTCCAATCGCGAAACCGAACAGCTGTTTGCGCTGATTAAACGCCTGCGCAGCGAAGGCATGGCGATCATTTACATTAGCCATCGCATGGCCGAAGTGTATGAGCTTTCGGATCGCGTCAGCGTGCTGCGTGATGGGCAGTATGTTGGCAGCCTGACGCGCGATCAGCTTAATGCCAGTGAACTGGTGCGCATGATGGTTGGCCGTCCGCTGAGCGATCTGTTTAATAAAGACCGCAACATTCCCTTCGGCGAGGTCCGTCTCGCTGTCAATCACCTGACCGATAACCGCAAAGTCCATCCCAGTAGTCTCTCGGTGCGTGCCGGGGAGATTGTCGGATTGGCGGGATTGGTCGGTGCCGGACGCAGTGAGCTGGCGCAGCTGATTTTTGGCGTGCATCAACCCAGGGGAGGCGAAATCTGGATCGATGGCGAGAAAGTCAAAATTCATTCGCCGCGAGATGCCATCGCACGTGGTATTGGCTTCCTCACCGAGAACCGTAAAGAGCAGGGGCTGTTCCTGGAACTGGCCGCACAGGAAAACATCGTGATGGCGACGCTGGAACGCGATGCCAGCTACGGCCTGCTTAATCGGCGTAAAGGGCAAAAGATTGCCGGTGATGCCATCGAATCACTCAACATTCGTGTGCCGCACGCCCAGGTACGGGCCGGGGGGCTATCGGGCGGTAATCAACAGAAACTGCTGATCTCACGCTGGGTAGCGATTGCACCACGCATTCTGCTGCTGGATGAGCCCACGCGCGGCGTGGACGTCGGCGCCAAGAGTGAAATCTACCGCATGATGAACCAGATGGCGCAACAGGGCGTGGCGATTTTGATGATCTCCAGCGAACTGCCGGAGGTGGTTGGGATGAGTGACCGCGTGTATGTGATGCGTGAGGGCAGTATTGCCGGAGAGCTGAGCGGCGCAGAGATTAGCCAGGAAAACATTATGACACTGGCCACCGGCGCACAGCCGGTACAGGCCTGAGGAGACCGCAATGACCAGTGAAACTGCACGCGTAAAAAGTCCAACGCTTAAACGCGCCTTGATGAGCGACCTGCTGCAAACGGTAGGGATTCTGCCGATTTTGATCCTGATTGTGGCGGTATTTGGTTTTGTTGCGCCGAACTTCTTTACCGAAGCTAACCTGCTGAATATTACCCGTCAGGCTTCGATCAATATCGTGCTGGCGGCGGGGATGACCTTTGTGATCCTCACCGGCGGGATCGATCTGTCAGTGGGCTCGATGCTGGGCACCACGGCGGTCGTGGCGATGGTGGTGTCGCTGGATCCGGCCTTTGCGGGCCTGACCATCCCGGCGGCGCTCGGCGCAGGGCTGATTATGGGCCTGTTCAACGGACTGCTGGTGGCATGGGCTGGCTTACCGCCCTTTATCGTGACGCTCGGCACCTATACCGCTTTGCGCGGAGCGGCTTATTTGCTGGCGAATGGCACTACCGTCATCAACTCTGACATCAATTTCGAGTGGATAGGCAACGGTTATCTCGGGCCGATCCCCTGGCTGATCATTATTGCCTTTGCCGTCATCGCGCTGTGCTGGTTCATTCTGCGCCGTACCACTCTGGGTGTGCACATCTACGCCGTGGGCGGCAACGTGCAGGCGGCGCGCCTCACCGGGATCAAGGTCGGCATGGTGCTGGTGTTTGTCTATGCCATGAGCGGCATGTTGTCGGGATTAGGCGGATTGATGAGCGCCTCACGCCTCTACAGCGCCAACGGCAACCTGGGTGTGGGGTACGAGTTAGATGCAATCGCCGCGGTGATTCTGGGCGGCACCAGTTTTGTCGGCGGTATCGGCACCATTACCGGCACGCTAATTGGTGCGCTGATAATCGCCACGCTGAACAACGGCATGACGCTGATGGGCGTTTCTTACTTCTGGCAGTTGGTCATTAAGGGCGCTGTGATCATCATTGCCGTACTCATCGATAAGTACCGCACACGTCATCACGTGGGTTAAGGGTGTACTTGCAACAGGCTGTCACACAACGGCGATCTGCTGGATCGCCAACATAATCAAAAAAGCAGGAGAACATCGACTATGCGTTTTAATCCGATTCTGACCGGACTGCTGGCGGCGACGTTGTTGAGTGCGCCACTGGTGCAGGCAAAAGAACTCAAATCCATTGGTGTCACCGTCGGCGATCTCGCCAATCCGTTCTTCGTGCAGATCACTAAAGGTGCTGAGCTGAAGGCGCGTGAACTGGCCGGCGACAAGGTCAATGTGACGCTGGTTTCCAGCGGTTACGATCTTGGTCAGCAGGTGGCGCAGATAGATAACTTTATCGCCGCCAAAGTGGACATGATCATCCTTAACGCCGCCGATTCCAAAGGCATCGCTCCCGCGGTGAAACGTGCGCGTGATGCCGGCATCGTGGTGGTGGCGGTCGACGTGGCGGCTGACGGTGCCAATGCCACCATTACCTCCGATAACACCCAGGCAGGTGCGATGGCCTGTAAATACATCTCTGATCGCCTGAAAGATAAAGGCAACGTGGTGATCATCAACGGACCGCCGGTGTCAGCGGTGCAAAACCGGGTTGAAGGCTGTATGAACGAGCTGAAAACTCATCCCGATATCAAACTGCTCTCCTATAACCAGAACGCCAAGGGCAGTCGCGATGGTGGCCTGGAGGTGATGACCGGACTGCTGTCTGCCAATCCGAAGATCGATGCGGTGTTTGCGATTAACGACCCAACGGCGATTGGTGCCGATTTGGCTGCCAAGCAAGCCCAGCGCAGTGAGTTCTTTATTGTCGGCGTCGATGGTTCGCCAGACGGCGAAGAAGCCCTGAAACGTAAAGGCTCGCTGTTTGTCGCCACCCCAGCGCAAGACCCGCAGGTGATGGCAGCCAAAGCGGTGGAGATTGGCTACGACATCCTGCAGGGCAAACCCGCACCTGACAAACCGGTGCTGATTCCGGTCACGATGATCGATCGCAATACTGTCAGCAGCTACAAAGGCTGGACGGTGAAATAACGTTGATTTCTTGAGGCGGTCTCTGGGCCGCCCACATTGGGAGCGGAGTTATGCATCGATCCGAAGTGAACGCCATTCTGCAACTCACCCGCGAATTCTTTATGCGACAGGATGTGCACCTGCCGCCCTGGGCCGACTATGGCCTCAGCCAATGGCGTGCGCTGGATAAACGCCACGCAGAAGAGCTGCTGGCGCTGCATCTGGGCTGGGATGTCACCAGTTTCGGCGCTGATGATTTCTCGCAGACCGGTTTAACCCTGTTTACCTTGCGCAATGGCTCGCGCGGCGGTCAGCCGTGGGGAAAACCTTACGCTGAAAAAATCATGCACGTGCGGGAAGGGCAGGTGACGCCGATGCACTACCACCCACAAAAGATGGAAGACATCATCAATCGCGGTGGCGGCAATCTGATCGTCACGCTGCATAACCGCGCGGGCGACCGGCTTGATGACTCACCGGTAAACGTCACTTTAGATGGCATTCGCCAAACTCACGCGGCGGGATCGCAACTGCGTCTTTCCCCGGGCGAGAGTGTCACCTTGCTGCCCGGTATCTGGCACAGTTTCTGGGGCGAAGAGGGCTATGGCGATGTGCTGGTTGGCGAAGTCTCGATGCCCAACGATGACGAGCATGACAACGTCTTTCTCACACCGCTGGCGCGCTTTAATCCGATTGATGAGGATGAAGATCCGCGCTGGCTGTTGTGCAACGAATATCACCGCTGGCTGGCATAAAGGAGTTCACGATGGCACTGATTTCACTGGCGCAGGGCCTGGCCCACGCGCAGCAACATCAATACGCGCTCGGCGCATTTAACGTACTGGACACCCATTTTTTGCGTGCGCTGTTCCAGGCGGCTGAGCAACAACGGTCGCCTTTTATCATCAACATCGCGGAAGTGCATTTTAAGTATGTCAGCCTCGAGCATCTGATTGCGGCGATTCGCACAGAAGCGGCGCTGCATGATATCCCAGTGGTGCTTAATCTTGACCATGGTTTGCATTTTGAGGCGGTAATGCAGGCGATTCGCCTCGGATTTACTTCGGTGATGTTTGATGGCTCCACCCTCAGCTATGAGGAGAATATGCGCCAGACCCGTGAAGTGGTGAAGATGTGCCACGCCATTGGCGTATCGGTTGAAGCGGAATTGGGCGCGGTGGGCGGCGATGAAGGTGGGGCACTGTTTGGTGAGGCTGACAGCAACAAATTCACCGATCCTGCTCTGGCGGCGGAGTTTGTCCAGTCAACCGGGATCGATTGTCTGGCCGTAGCGATTGGCAACGCGCACGGCAAATACAAAGGTGAGCCGAAGCTCGACTTTGAGCGTCTGGCGGCAATTCGCTCGGCGGCAGGCATTCCTTTGGTGCTGCATGGCGGTTCAGGGATCAGTGATGCCGATTTCCGCCACGCCATCAGTTTGGGCATTCATAAAATCAATTTCTATACCGGCATGTCACAAGCCGCACTAGGCGCGATAGAAAAGCAAATTACTCAGCGTGATGCGCGCTACGACTCGTTTGCTGAACTGCTGATGGCGGTAGAACACGATATTGCCAATGTGGTGGCGCAGCAGATGCAGGTGTTTGGCAGCGCCGGGAGGGCCTGACATGGTGCAACGCAACGGTATTCTCGGTGCGGGCAGTATGCTGGTGGATCATGTACAACGTATCACGCATTGGCCAGAACAAGGCTGGTTAGCGGAGATCACCCACAGTGAGAAGTGCAGCGGAGGCGCTGCACTGAATGTGCTGTTCACCCTGGCGCGCATGCAGGTCAATTTGCCGCTGGCCGGTGTCGGCATGGTGGGCGGGGACAGTGACGGTGATTACATCGTGCAGTTGCTGGACGATCATCAGATTGATCGTCAGTTTGTACAACGCACGCGCAATGTTAGCACGGCGATGACACAAGTGATGACCACGCCCGATGGTCAACGCACGTTTTTCCATGCCCGCGGCGCCAATGCCGAACTGGATTTGCCCCATTTTGCTGAAGTTGTCACTTCACATCGTATATTTCATCTCGGCTATTTGTTGTTGCTGGATAGTCTCGACCAGTCTGATGAGATTTTTGGTACGCGCAGCGCGCATCTGCTGGCACAAATGCAGCAACGGGGTTACCTCACTTCGCTGGATTTGGTGTCGCGAACCGGGGAGTATCGCCCGTTGGTGGTGCCGGCGTTACGCTGGCTCGATTATCTGGTGATTAATGAACTGGAGGCGCAGTCACTCACTGGCGTGACGCTGCGCAGCGCTTCGGGGCTGGCAGCACCCAGCGCGTTTGCCGAGGCCGCCGCCTGGTTACTGGAACAGGGCGTGCGCCAACGCGTGGTGATCCATGCCCCTGAAGGTGCCTGGGGACAAGAGAGCAGGGGTGAAGCAGGGTGGCAGCCGGCGTGGTGCCTGAAACCAGAAGAGATTGTCGGCAGCGTTGGGGCGGGAGATGCGTTTTGTGCTGGGGTGTTATATGCCAGTCATGAAGGTTGGCCCCTGCTGGAGACATTGAAGCTGGCACATACCTGCGCTTGTTTCAATTTGCATGCAGCGAATGCGCTGGACGGCACGCGGCCATTGGCCGAGATGCAGCGCTGGATGAATCAGGCAATCTGTGTTTCACGCGCGGCTGAAGCCGGACGCAATACATCAGCGGAAAATACGTAACCGAGGCCACGGATGGTGCGGATAAGGCTGGGTTGGTGTGGATTGGCTTCGATTTTCCGCCGCAGTCGCATGATGAGCACGTCTATGGTGCGGTCGAACACCTCAAGACTCTCATTGTGAGTCAGTTCCAGCAGCTGATCGCGCGTCAGCACTTTGCGTGCGTGACCCACCAGGGCGCGCAACAGGGTATATTCGCCTTGAGTGAGGGCGACACTTTCGCGCTGAGGATTAAACAGCTGACAACGCGCATCATCCAGCCGCCAGCCATTGAATTGCCATCCTTCATCCTGCTGTGCATCAGCTTGTGTCAGACGTCCACAGCGGCGCAGTGCTGCACGTGCACGCGCGACAACCACCCGAGGATTAAAGGGTTTGGCGATGTAATCATCCGCACCCATCTCTAATCCCACCACCATATCTGCTTCCGACCCCATCCCGGTCAGCATGATGACCAACAGGTCCGGCCGCTGCCGCTGCATCTGTTGCAGCACCAGTAAGCCGTTGGTGTCCGGTAGCATCATGTCCAGCATCACCAGGGAGATCTCGGGATGCAGGCTGAGCAGCGCAAGGGCATCTTTGCCCTGATGGCAGCTGTAGACGGTAAACACATGTTCACTCAATACATCGTGCAGCAATTCACACACGGCACGATCATCATCAACGACCAAAATCGCGGGCTTCATTGCGCTGTCTCTTATGTTGCGAAAGGGTTAAAAGCAGTGTAACCCGATGTTTTTGAGCTGCTGTCCTGTGCTGCAGAAACGTGAGCGCCATCGCTGAGCAGTGTGCGAAAGCGTGCGTTGCCGCAATCTTTTTCCTCTGGAAGGCAGTAGAAGGGAAAACGATTGCGCAGCCATGGTGCAATGCACCATAATCGCGCCCTGTTCGGGTTCAGAATTATCCTAACCGCAACCGCATTTTGAAACGTAAACGATTGCGTACGGTGATGGCATAGCTATTGCTATGTGGACAGGGGAAAGCGGAAGGTGTGTCTGCCTTGGGTCCAGCGTGTGTCGCTTTCATCAATACAATAATTAGTTTGTTAACCACATTGGCAAGAGAGAACGTGCACCCGTGCCGTCTCCGCTCATGAGAGATGATGATGTTAGAAAAACTCTTCAAACTTAAAGCGCACAACACCACCGTGCGCACCGAAATCATTGCGGGTATCACTACCTTCCTGGCCATGGCCTACATTCTGTTTGTTAACCCGAGCATTCTCGGTGCGACCGGCATGGATAAAGGTGCGGTCTTTGTGGCGACCTGCTTAGCGGCGGCAATTGGCTGTGTGCTGATGGGGCTGATCGCCAACTATCCCATCGCGCTGGCACCGGGCATGGGGCTCAATGCTTTCTTCACTTATACCGTTGTGCTGCACATGGGCTACACCTGGCAGATCGCACTCGGCGCGGTGTTCCTGTCAGCGGTGATCTTCTTTGCGCTGTCAATTTTCAAAATTCGTGAGTGGATTATTGCCAGTATTCCGCTGCCTCTGCGCGCGGGTATCGCTGCCGGTATCGGCTTGTTCCTGGCACTGATTGCGCTGGAAGGCGCGGGCATCGTGGTGGATAACCCGGCAACACTGGTTGGCCTGGGCGATCTGACCAAACCGGGTCCGCTGCTGGCACTGTTAGGCTTCTTCATCATTGTGGCACTGGAAGCGCGTCGCGTGACCGGCGCAGTGTTGATCGGCATCCTGGTCGTGACCTTTATCTCGATGGGCATTGGTCTGACGCCATTTGGTGGCGTGTTCTCAGCACCCCCTTCTATTGCACCCACCTTTATGCAACTGGATATCGCCGGTGCGTTTAACGTGGGTCTGGTGAGCGTTATCTTTGCCTTCCTGTTTGTGGATGTGTTCGATAACACCGGTACGCTGCTGGGCGTGACCAAGCGTGCGGGACTGGCGGATGAGCAGGGCAATGTGCCGAAAATGGGCCGTGCGTTAATCGCTGACAGTGCGGCTGCGCTGTTTGGTTCACTGCTGGGTACCTCAACGACCACCAGCTATGTTGAATCGGCTGCGGGTGTCAGTGCTGGTGGTCGTACTGGTTTGACAGCGATTGTCGTCGCTGTGCTTTTCCTGCTGAGCCTGTTCTTCTCGCCGCTGGCGGGTAGCGTCCCGGTTTACGCTACCGCACCAGCATTACTGTTTGTGGCGGTGTTGATGGCCTCTGGTTTGGCCGAAATTGACTGGAAAGACATCACCACGGCTGCGCCAGTGACCGTCACCGCGCTGACCATGCCTTTGACTTACTCCATCGCCAACGGTATCGCCTTCGGTTTCATTACCTGGACCGTGGTAAAACTGCTGAGTGGCCGTACGAAAGAGATCAATGCTGCACTGGTGATTCTCTCGATTCTGTTCGTCATCAAACTGGGCTGGCTGAGCGCTTAAGTTTTGGTTTCCGGAAGCCCGATCGGGCTTCCGTGTTTTCTGTTTCATCCCCACCAATATTTTATGTGCCATCTCTCGCAATCCCTCACTGTGACTGCTTTTGTTATTTCTCTGCCAGTTTTAACCTGCGCGACGTATTGATGCCTGCCTGAACTTTTTTGCCGCGAATGGCGGGTTCGTGGAATGTTTAAGCGGCTCGAATCTGTTTCACTACGCTGCAAGGTGAAGAGATAGCCGGGACTCTCTGGAGGTTTGTAATGGAATACGCCATGCGTACTGCCCCGTTTCTTCCACCACTTATCTATGTCGTCAGGAATATCGGAGATTCAAAAATGGAAGAGTTAACTCAACGAGTCGGGTTACTGGAAAAAACTACGCATCAAATTCAACAGGATGTTGCCGTCCTGACCGCGCGATCCGAGAATTTCGCGACCAAGGCCGATATCGGCACGCTGCGTACCGAACTGCTGGGAGAAATGGGACAGTCGGAAAAGCGTATCGATGGCAAGTTCGAAAAAATGGCGCTGCACTTTGACGATAAGCTGGGGGGAATGGCGCGGCACTTTGACGATAAACTAGGGACAATGGCGCTGAATTTCGACGATAAGTTGGGAGGGATGGCGCGGCATTTCGACGATAAACTAGGGACAATGGCGCTGAGTTTCGACGATAAACTGGGAAAAATGGCGCTGCATTTCGATGATAAATTGGGAAAAATGGCGTTTCACTTTGACGATAAACTTGAAAAGTTGGAAGTGCGTATCGACGACAAGTTGGACAAAATGGAACTGCGCATCGACGACAAGCTAGACAAAATGGAACTGCGTATCGACGACAAGCTAGACAAAATGGAACAACGCATCGATGTGAAGTTTGAACGCATGGATGAAAAATTTGAGAAGAAGTTTGTCAGGATCGATGAGAGGTTTGAAAAGCTCAATGTGAAATTTGAAAAGCTGAATGACCGACTCACCTGGTCGATTATGGTGCCCGCTATTCTGGCTGTGCTGGCCTGGTTTGTGAAAGACCTGTTGGTTAAAGTTTGAACTGAAATCCCATGTAATTCCGGCCCCAATGGGACCGGAGTTAAACCTTTACCTGAAAGGGGGTTCATTAAAGGTGCGCAACTTCCTTGAATGCAACTTATCGCCCTCAGCACGCAGCAGTTCTACCGCGCAAATGCCAATCTGCAGGTGCTCAGAAATAGCCCCCTCATAGAAACGATTCGCCTGGCCCGGCAATTTAATCTCGCCGTGCAGTGGCTTATCCGAGACGCACAGTAAGGTGCCGTAAGGTACACGGAAGCGATAGCCTTGCGCGGCAATCGTGGCACTCTCCATATCAACTGCCACCGCGCGACTCAGGTTAAAGCGCAGTGCAGAAGCGGAGTAACGCAACTCCCAGTTACGGTCATCTGTGGTCACTACCGTACCGGTGCGCAGACGCTGTTTCACCTCTTCTCCCGGCATGCCGCTCACGGCTTTGGTGGCGTCATAGAGCGCGCGCTGCACTTCAGCAATGCTTGGAATAGGAATGTCCGGCGGCAGCACACTATCCAGCACATGATCGTCACGCAAATATGCATGCGCCAGCACGTAATCACCGATGGTCTGGCTTTCACGCAGGCCGCCGCAGTGACCAATCATCAGCCAGGCGTGGGGGCGAATCACTGCCAGATGGTCGCAGATGGTTTTGGCATTGGACGGACCCACACCAATGTTCACAAGGGTGATGCCACGGCGATTCGGTGATGTCAGGTGCCAGGCCGGCATCTGGTGCTTCTTCCAGGCCAGATCAGACATCATTGCCGTGGGATCCTGGGTGTCAGCGGTGATCACCACATCGCCAGCACAGGCAAGGCTGTCATAGGGTGTGGAAGGATCCTGAACCTGCTCAATCGCCCAACGCACAAACTCATCGACATAGCGCGTGTAGTTAGTGAAGAGCACAAACGGCTGGAAATGCTCGACGGCTGTACCGGTGTAGTGGCGTAAACGCGCCAGTGAGAAATCAGTGCGCAGTGCATCGAAGTGTGACAGCGGGAAAATGGCATTCGCATGGAACAGGCCATCTGCGGTTTCATCGCCAATCTGCGACAGTTCGGTGGTAGGGAAATGGCGCGCAATGCTGGCGCTCATCGAGCGATCCAGTGTCAGGCCATCAATGACGTACGGGTACGGAATCTCCTGCTGAGAAGGCACCACTTCAACCAGGACGTCGTACTCTTTCTCCAGCATCTGTAATTGCTCACTCAGGTAGTGACGCAACAGTGCCGGGCGGGTAATGGTGGTGCTGTAACTGCCGGTGTGGGTAAAACGTCCCCATGCACGAGTGCGGTTTTGCTGTGGGCCTTCACCCAGCCAGGTGATGCGCAGTTCCGGATAAACAAACAGACCTTTCTGTCGCGCATCTTCATCCGGCAGCGTGCCGGTTGTCGTGAAATCGCGAATCGCGTTGCGCAGTGCTTCCACTGCGCTTTCATACAGGCGCTCCAGTTCATCCAGTGCCTGCTGGCTACTCAATCCGTTCCGTTGCGTATTCATAGATTCTCCTTCAGGAAACGTGGACCGATTTGACCAGAGCATAGCGGATAAACACCCCAGCACGATGAATAATCTGTGATCGACCGCATTCTGCACCATCACGGTGCTGGTATGCGGCTTAACTCTGGCTATGTTTATGATTAGCAGGGATGTCACCTCGCGCCTCGTCTACCCTGGCGCGATGCCACTGCAAAAAGCTGCCACCGACCGTCTTCTTTGGCGAGTTTCTTGCTTGATCCTAAATCGTGGCCCTATCGGCTGCATACAGTGCTGCAAAAGTTTCAGAAATTGATTTCTCCCAGGCCGTGGTATGGCTCCGTTCCTGACCCGTTGAGGATTGAAAGCATGTCTTTGAAATTCATGAAACACCCAGTGAAGGTGGTACTTGCAGGTTGTCTGAGCATGGCATTTTACGCTCAGGCGGATATCAAGATTGGTGTGGCAGGCCCGTTCTCTGGTCCAAATGCGACCTACGGGGCGCAATACTGGAAGGGCGCTAGTCAGGCTGCCGATGATATCAATGCCGCTGGTGGTATTAACGGCGAAAAAATTGTGCTGGTGCAGGGCGATGATGCCTGCGAACCCAAACAAGCAGTATCAGTAGCAAACCGACTCGTCGATCAGGACAAAGTGATGGCGGTGGTGGGTCACTTCTGTTCCTCCTCCACCATGCCCGCGTCAGAGGTGTATGACGAAGCGGGCGTGTTGGCGATCACCCCCGGGTCCACCAACCCGCAAATCACCGAGCGCGGCATGAAAACCATGTTCCGCATGTGTGGCCGTGACGATCAGCAAGGCGCGATTGCGGCGGACTTCATTATCGACAAACTGAAAGCGAAAAAGGTGGCGGTAATCCATGACAAAGACACTTACGGTCAGGGGCTGGCCGATGCCACCAAAGCTGCGCTGGAAAAACGTGGCGTGAAAGAGGTGCTGTATGAAGGGCTTTCACGCGGTGAGAAAGACTTCAATGCGCTGGTCACCAAGATTGGCGCGGTGAAACCCGACGTGGTCTATTTCGGTGGTTGTCATCCAGAAGCCGGTCCGCTGGTGCGTCAAATGCGTGAGCAGGGTGTGAATGCCGCCTTCTTCTCCGGAGACTGCATCGTGACGGAAGAGATGGTGACAGCGGCTGGTGGCCCTCAATACACCAAAGGGGTTTATATGACCTTCGGTAATGACCCGCGCACCATTCCGGATGGCAAAGCGGTGATTGAGAAGTTCCGCGCCAGCGGCTTCGAACCGGAAGGTTACACCCTGTATGCTTACGCCTCTGTGCAGGCTATTGCGGCGGCTTACAAAGCGGCGGGTAAAGACAACGCCAAAGCCAGTGACTGGTTAAAAGCCAACAGCGTCGATACCGTGATGGGTAAAAAAGCCTGGGATGGCAAAGGCGATTTGAAAGTCTCGGATTATGTGGTTTATCAGTGGGATGATAAAGGCAAGTATCACCAACTGTAATTCGATACGCGGCCCCGTATCACGGGGCCTTTCGCCATTGGGCGCGAGGTATGCGCTCCCTTTACGCGCGGGATGGATTTATGGACGCCTTTTTCTTACAGCAGCTGATTAACGGCCTGACGCTGGGCGCAGTGTATGGGTTGATCGCCATCGGTTACACCATGGTTTACGGCATTATCGGCATGATCAACTTCGCCCACGGCGAGGTGTATATGGTCTCCGCCTATTTGTGCGCAATAGGCTTAGCACTCCTGAGCTTCTTCGGTATTCACTCCTTTCCATTACTGATTTTCGGCACCTTGCTGTTCACTATTATTGTCACGGCGGCTTATGGCTGGGTCATCGAGCGTATTGCTTATCGACCCCTGCGTAATTCCACGCGCCTTGCACCGTTGATTTCCGCCATCGGCATGTCGTTGATTCTGCAAAACTACGTGCAGCTTAGCCAGGGGCCCAACCAGCAGGGCATCCCGACGCTGCTGACGGGTGTGCTGCGCATGGAAGTGGATGGCGGCATTGTGCAAATCACCTGGACCAAAGTCTTTATTCTGATTGCCGCTTTCTGTGGCATGGCGCTGCTCACCTGGATCATTCAGTACACCAAACTTGGCCGCATCTGCCGTGCCGTTCAGCAGGATCGGCGCATGGCATCGATTCTCGGCATCAATACTGACCGCGTGATTTCGCTGGTGTTTGTCATCGGTGCAGCCATGGCCGGACTGGCGGGCGTGCTGGTGACCATGAATTACGGCACGTTTGATTTTTATGCCGGATTCATTATCGGTATCAAAGCCTTTACGGCGGCAGTACTGGGCGGTATCGGTTCTCTACCCGGAGCCATGCTCGGTGGACTACTGCTTGGGGTAGCGGAAGCGCAGTTTGCGGGGCTGGTTAACTCTGACTACAAAGATGTGTTCTCGTTTTCGCTGCTGGTGGTGATTTTAATCTTCCGTCCGCAGGGACTGCTGGGTCGTCCGCTGGTCGCAAAAGTGTGAGGAAGCCACGATGAATGCAATGACGCAAAAAGCGGGCGTGCGTGAAGCATTGCTCGACACACTGCTGGCGGGAGTGATTGCGCTGGTGGTGTTTGGCCCGATTGTGGGCGTGGTGCTGGAGGGTTACAGCTTCACACTGTCGCCGCAACGTGTGGCGCTGTTAGTGGGATTAGTGATGGTAGGGCGCTTAATGCTCAGCCTGTTCACCCGTACGTCCTATGGACAACGCTTTACACGCAAGTTTGAAGGCAATGACGATGGCGTATATGTCCGCGAACCGGGTTATCGCTCGCGGATGCGCTGGATATTGCCGCTGTTATTGATTGCCGCATTTGCCTTTCCATTTCTATCGAGTAAATACCTGTTAACCGTGACCATTCTGGGGCTGATTTATGTGCTGCTGGGGCTGGGGCTCAATATTGTGGTGGGGTTGGCGGGATTACTTGATTTGGGTTATGTCGCATGTTATGCCATCGGCGCTTATGGCCTGGCACTGGGCTACGAGTACCTCGGCCTGGGATTCTGGAGTATGTTGCCGATCGCGGCATTAATGGCGGCCTTTGCCGGAGCGCTGCTGGGGTTTCCGGTGTTGCGCATGCATGGTGACTATCTGGCGATTGTGACCCTCGGCTTTGGTGAAATCATCCGTCTGGTCTTAACCAACTGGTTGTCGTTTACCGGTGGACCCAATGGCGTATCGGTGCCTTCCCCGACATTTTTCGGCCTCGAATTTGCTCGCCGGGCGCGGGACGGGGGCGTGCCTTATCACGAGTTTCTGCATCTCGATTACAACCCCAATATGAAATTCATCTTCATCTATGTGGTGCTGGTACTCGTGGTGCTGCTGGTGCTGTTAATCAAGCATCGGTTAACGCGCATGCCCATTGGCCGCGCCTGGGAGGCATTGCGGGAAGATGAAATTGCCTGCCGCGCCATGGGGCTTAATCATGTACTGGTCAAACTCTCCGCCTTTATGTTAGGTGCCTCGACGGCCGGGATTGCCGGGGTGTTTTTCGCCAGCTATCAGGGGTTCGTGAATCCAACTTCCTTTACTTTCTTCGAATCAGCGTTAATCCTGGCGATTGTGGTTCTGGGGGGGATGGGCTCGACACTGGGCGTGGTGCTTGCCGCTTTTGTACTGACAGTCGCGCCTGAACTGCTGCGTAGTTTTGCCGAATATCGTGTGCTGCTGTTTGGCATGCTGATGGTGTTAATGATGATTTGGCGACCACGCGGATTGGTTCGTACTGCACGTGCGGGTGTTCCGCTGCGGAAAGGAGTACGCCATGAGTGATGCCATTCTACAAGTTGATCATTTAATGATGCGCTTCGGCGGCATCAAAGCCCTGAACGATGTCAGCCTTTCTGTGGCGCGCGGTTCGGTTACCTCATTAATCGGCCCTAACGGGGCGGGAAAAACCACGGTGTTCAACTGCCTGACCGGGTTTTATCGCGCCACCGGCGGGCGCATCATACTTAATGCCCAACAGCGCAGTACCGATGTGATCCAGGTGCTGGGGCAAAAAATTCATCCGCAGGACTGGCTTCATCCGGCGCGGCTGGGTTCGCGCGTGTGGTACAAAATGTTTGGCGGCGCACATCTGGTTAACCGGGCCGGCCTGGCGCGTACTTTCCAGAATATCCGCTTGTTCCGCGAGATGTCGGTGGTAGAGAACCTGCTGGTGGCGCAGCACATGCAGGTCAATCGTCAACTGCTGGCCGGCGTATTGAATACCCGTGGTTATCGCGAAGCGGAAAATCGCGCGTTAGACCGCGCTTTTTACTGGCTGGAAAATGTGGATTTGGTCTCCAGCGCCAATCGACTGGCTGGCACGCTCTCGTATGGTCAGCAGCGCCGACTGGAGATTGCGCGTGCCATGTGCACGCGACCGGAACTGATTTGTCTGGATGAGCCGGCCGCGGGATTAAACCCGGTCGAAACCGATGCGCTGAGTCAGATATTGCATCGCTTACGCGCTGATCACCGTATCAGCGTGTTGTTGATTGAGCACGACATGCCGATGGTCATGCGCATCTCCGATCACATTGTGGTACTGGATCATGGCGATGTCATTGCACAGGGGACGCCGCAGCAAATTCGCCACGATCCCAACGTTATCGCCGCCTATCTCGGCGCAGATGAGGAGAGCGACCATGACTGAACCGATGTTGAGTTTTGAACAGGTGGACGTGTTTTATGGTCCGGTTCAGGCGCTCAGGCAGGTTTCCCTGACGGTGAACCAGGGGGAAACGGTGGCGCTGATCGGTGCTAACGGCGCGGGAAAATCTACGCTGCTAATGTCGATTTTTGGCCAGCCGCGCATTGCCAGTGGTGACATTCGCTTACGTGGCGAGTCGATCAGCCATCGCAGCACCCATTTCATCGCCGCCAGCGGCATTGCACAAGCGCCTGAAGGCCGCCGCATCTTTCCCGATATGACGGTGGAAGAGAACCTGCTGATGGGCACGATCGCGGTGGGCGATCGCTTTGTGAAAGAGGATAAAGATCGCATGTACCAACTGTTTCCGCGCCTGCTGGAGCGGCGTAAACAGCGTGCCATGACGCTCTCGGGTGGAGAGCAGCAGATGCTGGCGATTGCGCGTGCGCTGATGAGTCGCCCAAAACTGCTGCTGCTGGACGAACCGAGTCTGGGTCTGGCGCCGATTGTGGTGAAGCAAATTTTCAGCATACTGCGTGAATTGACCCAGCAGGGCATGACGCTGTTCCTGGTAGAACAAAATGCCCGTCATGCGCTGCGACTGGCCGATCGCGGTTATGTGATGGTCAACGGCGAGATCAAACTGAGCGGCAGTGGGGAAGAACTCCTAAATAACGATGAGGTGCGCAGCGCTTATCTCGGTGGTGCAGCGGATCCTGCGGTGGTGGCGACAAAAAGTTTGTAATAATGATTAAATGGTGATGGGAAACACTTTGCATATTTCTCAGTGGCCTATCATCATTATTACTCTTCTTCCTCTCCAAAGTGATTTGGTACTCCCTTGCAAAATCCTGGCGTAGCAGTGATGCGGGCGGTCAGAAATACGGCGTGGTATCCGAAACGTCGCTCTTATCGCACGCTGTTGTGGCGTGAAATTACCCCATTAGCCGTGCCCATCTTTATTGAAAACCTCTGTGTGATGCTGATGGGCGTCCTGAGTACTTTCCTCGTGAGCTGGCTGGGGAAAGAGGCGATGGCGGGCGTCGGTCTGGCCGACAGCTTCAACATGGTGATTATCTCCTTCTTTGCGGCGATTGATCTCGGCACCACGGTGGTGGTGGCCTTTAGCCTCGCCAAGCGCAACGGCAAACGCGCGCGCGCAGCTACTCGGCAGTCGCTGGGCTTGATGACGGTGCTGGCATTCGTGCTGGTGATCGTGATTGAGATCTGGGGACATCTGATTATCGATGTTATCGCGGGCAGCGCGGAACCCAAGGTGAAGGAACTGGCGCTGAGCTACCTGCAAACGTCGGCGTGGAGCTATCCAGCCGCGGCGATCGCCCTGATCGGTAGCGGCTCGCTACGCGGAGCGTGAAACACTAAAATTCCGATGCTGATTAATGGCGGCATGAACATCCTTAACATCGTGATCAGTAGCGTACTGATTTATGGTGCGATGGGGTGGGAAGGGATGGGCTTCGTTGGGGCCGGGTTAGGATTAACCATCTCACGCTATATCGGCGCGGCGGCGGCCATTTATGTGCTGTATCGTGGCATTACGCCGGCGTTAAGAATCAGCATCGCCAGCTATTTCCGTCGCTGGGATCGCAACATCCTGATGGAAGTGCTGGGGATCGGGGTGCCGGCCAGTATTGAGTCAGTGCTGTTTAACGGCGGTAAATTGCTGACGCAGATCTTTGTGGCAGGCATGGGCACCAATGAAATCGCCGGTAACTTTATCGCCTTCTCCATTGCCACGTTAATTAACCTTCCGGGCAACGCCCTCGGTTCGGCTTCCACCATCATTACCGGTAAGCGGCTGGGTAAAAATCAGGTGATGCAGGCGGAAAGGCAGATTAAACATGTGTTCTGGCTGGCGATGATTGGGCTGTGCACACTGGCCTTGATCACCGTACCACTGGCGGGCACGCTGGCTAAATTCTACACCCGCGACCCTGAAGTTATTGAAGTCACCAAACACCTCATCTGGCTCAATGCGGCCTTTATGCCGATCTGGACCGCATCCTGGGTGCTGCCTGCTGGTTTGAAAGGCGCGCGCGATGCGCGATACACCATGTATGTGTCGATGTTCAGCATGTGGGGTGCGCGCGTGGTTGCCGGCTACGTGCTGGGGATCATGCTCGGTATGGGCGTGGTCGGGGTGTGGCTGGGCATGTTCCTCGACTGGACAGTACGCGGTGTGTTCTTCTGGTTCCGTTTGACCAGCGGCAAATGGCTCAATAATTACCGTCGTATGCTGGCGAAGAGCCGGGCATAACGGAGTTGGCCGTCGTAGCAGACGGCGGCCTTCAATATATGCATTAATTGGGATTCAATCGCATATCTTATCGTTTTGGTTATAAAGCAAGTTAGGTTTTACTGTCAGGGTCAACCCTTACTGGAGAACCTGACGATGAAAACGACGCTGTCACAGTGGTTCCATCGCCTGATCAACGCCACATCACAACCCGCTGAAGAGCGTGAGTTCGATCTCAGCAATCATATTGATTTGCTGATTCCGGTCAGCCAACTTTATGGCATTGAATTCCATCCGTCGGTGTATCGCTACTATGAGCGATGAACGCCTGCATCACGCTATGCGATACAGTTACTGGAATGAACTGTGCGCGCTGCTTAAAAACCCGCTGCCCTGTCCAGCGGGTTTTTTGTGCCTGAATATTAGCCCTTCCTGACGACTTCTTGAGCAAACCCTGACGCAACCCTCCTGCTGGCACTGATTGTATTAATTATGTAAGGCTACCGTAAAGAAATGTATTCCCAAGCCGTTGCGCTTCATGCAAGAATAAAAAAGTAAATGATAACCATTGGCGTTATCGTTTAGGTGTTGCATCTCAAGGCAGTGGAGATCATGGCACCTTGAGTGTTTTGGTTTGCTTGATGCAATAAGCCCGTCAATAACGATAAGAAATTTACTTTTTAAAATGGATAACAATCGCAATTTGCCGTTTGGCAGTTTCAATTCGCTGACCCTGTTCACCGGGCTATGTATTGGTATTTCTCCTGCTGCTGCTCTGGCCGCTGATAATGCCAACAAAAAATCTGACGACACTTTAGTGGTGACGGCGCAAACGCCTTCTCTGTATGCGTCTAATACTTCTGCCGACCCCAAATTTACCCGTCCGCTGGTGGATACCACCCGCACCATGACGGTCATTCCTGATCAGGTGATCAAAGATCAAGGTGTCAATAACCTGACCGATGCGCTGAAAAATGTGCCGGGGGTGGGGGCGTTCTACGCCGGGGAAAATGGCAGTTCTTCGACCGGTGATGCCGTGTATATGCGTGGCATGGATACTTCAAACAGCATTTACGTGGACGGCATTCGTGATATTGGTAGCGTGACACGCGATACCTTTAATACTCAGCAGATTGAAGTGATTAAAGGGCCGTCTGGCACTGATTACGGTCGTAGCGCGCCGTCGGGTTCAATTAACATGATCAGTAAGCAGCCGCGTCTGGATACGGGCCTGGATGCGTCGGTCAGTGTCGGTAGTGCGTGGATGCGCCGCGGTACGCTGGACTATAACCAGGCCTTCAACGACAACAGCGCGTTTCGCCTCAATCTTATGGGCGAGAAAACCCACGATGCCGCACGCGATAATGTGCAAAATGAGCGTTATGGTGTCGCGCCTTCACTGGCATTCGGTCTGGATACGTCAACGCGTTTGTATCTGAACTATCTGCATGTGCATCAGAACAACACACCAGATGGCGGCATTCCGACCATCGGCCTGCCGGGATACTCGTCACC
The DNA here is from genome assembly GCF_032082325.1 of Pantoea sp. CTOTU50773. Taxonomy (NCBI): domain Bacteria; kingdom Pseudomonadati; phylum Pseudomonadota; class Gammaproteobacteria; order Enterobacterales; family Erwiniaceae; genus Pantoea; species Pantoea sp. CTOTU50773. Next base: position 23,422 of record NZ_DAMDQC010000015.1, read on the forward strand.
GACTGCCGCTACCTCTGCACTTAATCATTCGGGTAAAGTGGCGACCAGTAATTATTACGGCACCGATTCCGATTTCGACAAATCCACCACCGATAGCGGCACTATTCGCTTCGAGCACGATCTTAGCGACAGCACCACGATTCGCAACACCACGCGCTGGTCGCGAGTGAAGCAGGAGTATCTGCTGACCGCGGTAATGGGCAGCACCATTACCACGCCAAATCCTAATGATGTTGGCACCTGGACCTGGACGCGCAACGCAAACCTGAAAGATGTCAGTAACCGCATCCTTACTAACCAGACCAATATTACCTCGAAATTCTATACCGGTTCAGTGGGGCACGATGTCAGTGCTGGCGTGGAGTTCACGCGTGAAAACCAGACCAACTACGGCGTCAACGCCATTACTGCGCCTGCGGTTAATATCTACCATCCGATCAGCAGCATTTCCGTGGGTGGGCTGGATCGCAACGGCGCCAATGCCAACGGGCAGACCGATACCACCGGAATTTATGCCTTCGATACGCTGGCTATGACCAAAAACTTCGAGCTGAACGGCGGCATTCGTCTTGATAGCTATCACACTGATTATGACAGTGCTACGGCGTGTGGCGGCAGCGGGCGCGGTGCGCTGGCGTGTCCAACGGGCATCGCACGTGGCACGCCTATCACCACCGTTGATACCGCCAAGTCTGGTAATCTGGTGAACTGGAAAGCGGGTGCGCTCTATCGTTTGACCGAGCAGGGCAATGTTTATGTCAACTATGCGATTTCTCAGCAGCCTCCGGGTGGAAGCAGTTTTGCGCTGGCGGCAGGTGGCACCGGTAACAGTGCAAACCGTACTGATTTCCAGCCTCAGAAAGCTAAATCAAGCGAAGTGGGAACCAAATGGCAGATTCTGGATAAACGTCTGCTACTGAATGCTGCGCTGTTCCGCACCGATATCGAAAACGAAGTCACCGCGAATGACGACGGCACTTACTCACAGACCGGTAAAAAACGCGTTGAGGGCTATGAGCTTTCAGCTACTGGCAACATCACCCCAGACTGGGAAGTGATTGCCGGTTACACCCAGCAGCACGCTTCGGTGAAAGAGGGCGCAGCCGTCGCTCAGGATGGTTCATCTGCTATCGCTTATACACCGAAACACGCCTTCACCTTGTGGACGCAATATCAGGCCACTGATGCGATTTCTGTTGGTGCGGGGGCGCGTTACGTGGGCAGTCTGCGTCGCGGCAGCGATGGCGCGGTAGGCACGCCAGACCATACTGAAGGTTATTGGGTGGCAGATGCGAAGCTGGGCTACAAGGTTAATAACAACTTCGATCTGCAGCTCAACGCGTACAATATTTTCGATACCCACTATGTGGCTTCCATCAATAAGAGTGGATACCGCTACCATCCGGGTGAGCCACGTACCTTCTTGTTAACGGCAAACGTACATTTCTAAGAGTCAACGTGGGGCGTTCGCGCCCCTATTTATGAGAGAACACCGCGATGATGTATCACATTCCTGCAGTGCTGACGCCTGAAGAGGTGGCAAATTTCAGTTCGCTGCTGCAACAGGCCGAATGGATTGACGGACGCGCCACGGTGGGCAGCCAGGGCGCAACGGTAAAAAATAATCAGCAGATTGATACGCGTACGCCGCTTTATGATCGGTTGCAAACAGCAGTGATGCAGGCTTTGAACAACAACCCGCTGTTCTTTTCTGCTGCACTGCCGCGCTCTATTTCTACACCGCTGTTTAACCGCTATGAACAGGGTGAGACCTACGGTTTTCACGTTGATGGCGCGGTGAGACATAATGGTGCTGCCGGGTGGATGCGAACCGATCTCTCGGCCACGCTGTTTCTCAGTGAACCTGACAGTTATGACGGCGGCGAACTGGTGATTGAAGACACCTATGGTCAGCACAAAGTGAAATTACCTGCCGGCCATCTGGTGCTTTACCCTTCGAGTAGTCTGCACTGTGTTACACCGGTGACGCGCGGTGCGCGCGTGGCTTCGTTTCTGTGGATTCAATCGATGGTGCGTGATGATAAACAACGCGCCATGCTGTTTGAACTGGATCGTAATATCCAAAGCCTCAAAGCGCGTCATGGCGATAGCGAGGAGCTGCTGTCTCTGCTGAACATGTATCACAACCTGCTGCGCGGTTGGACGGAAGTGTAGCGAATGAGGGCAGTTGCCGAGTGCTCGTACACAACCTGATGGCTCAAAGGTTCATTTTTGAACCTTTGGCGTGTTTTCATTGGGAACGTGGGCGTCAAAAATACATAAAAGGGTATGAAAGATTCAAAAATGACCCTTTTGCGATCAGAATCTGGCACAGGATGTCGATGCCAGTTTTTTAGAGACGAGGGAACGCAACGTGATGAAAAGCAAAAAACCCGCTCAGGTTTCCCTGAGCGGGTTTCTCTAAATATGGCTCCTCTGACTGGACTCGAACCAGTGACATACGGATTAACAGTCCGCCGTTCTACCGACTGAACTACAGAGGAATCGTTTGAACGAGGCGCATATTAATGGCACCTCATTAATGTGTCAACAGCTAAAAATACATTTGTATTCAACTGGCTAGCAATAGTACAAAGCGTTCGAGATTTAAGCAGAACCTGCTGCAAGACGCGCCATCGGGTCCTGGCGATAAAACTGCTGTAAGTGGCGATACATCGCAGGGAAGCGATCCGCCAGTAAATCTGGTGCGCTGAAAAAGTACTCCGACAGCACGGCAAAGCATTCGGCGGGATCGCTGGCGGCGTAGGGATCGATGGTTGCCGCCTGTTCGCCGACCAATTCAACCTCTGCTTCGATCTCTTCCATCGCCTGTAGCAGGTCTTTCTCCCATTGGGCGACATCTCGTAAGGGAATGACGGGAATACCGCTGGTGTAGCCACTGCCGCGTGCATCGAGTTTATGCGCAATTTCATGGATGACGAGGTTGTAGCCGGAAAGATCGAAAGAATCCTGTATATCCAACGCGTTTAAGACTACCGGGCCTTGTGTCCAGCTTTGACCGGCATGCACCGCTGGCGCCTGGTGGACTAAGCCGCTGCTGTCTTCCCAACGGTCATCGACATTGAACGGTTCGGGATAAATTAACACTTCATGAAAGCCATCCAGCCACTCCAGACCCAGTTTCAGCACGGGCAGGCAAAACAGCAAGGCAAGACGAGCCAATTGTCGTTCGTCGAGTGGCAATCCATTCAGCAGCGAGATTTTCTTTTGGTGTAGGAAGCGTTGGGCAAGCGCGGTCAGGGCACTTTGCTCATCAGGTGTGAGCAGCGAAAAGATCGGTTGCGCCATTGCCTGTTGCCAGGGAAGCGCTGTGACGGTGGCATCTACCTGCGCATTCCATGGCCATTTGAACATCGCGCGACTCACTCTGCAGGGCTGAAAGGGTTATCCTGACGCGGCAAGATGAAAAATACCAGCGCGGAATCAAAGCCGTGTATTCAATCAGTTACTACAGGGTTTTTCTGTGATTAAGATGGCAAAGCAGGAAAATCACCCTCGCCCGAGCGGGAGAGGGCGGAAGACAGTTAACTCTCGCGTTCAACGCGCTGGAATTCGATCACCCAAACCCACGGGTTCACTTCCCAGCTGGTGGCGCCATACTGCTTTTGCCACGCTTTACGATAGGCTTCTTTCGGGGATTCAGCGTTCATGTTCATCGTGAAGAAGTTATTCAGGAAGTGCGTATCGGTCTGCACGCCCTCAGCCATAATGTCATCTTCGCTAATGTCCTGAATTTTTTCAGCGCGTACCGAGGTAATGGCCAAATCAATACGGCTGGCCCAACGCGGCATATGAATAGCTGTTTGCCAGCCAAACTGCTCGGCATGCTCTACATCCTCATCCAGTTGACCCAGTTCATTGCTGTCAGAACGATATTGACAGAACGCAGGGCTACGGAACGGCAGAGGATCGCGTTCATATTCGGCGAGTTGCTCTTCCGGTACGATGGGGCCGCGCCAGGTTTCACGCACCCACAATCGATCGCCCGCCTGTCCAAAGGGACAGTGAGAGCTGACATCTGCCATCGACATCAATTTATAGCCATGCAGATGGTTGGCGCTAACGTCAAACGCATGGACGCCTTCGTGATGATCCTGACCCGGACCAAAGGCCTGAGTTTTCATGATGCGCCGGGTTTGCGTTTGCTGGCCAACCAACAGGGCGCGGACCCGCTGTTCGGAAAAAAGAATCGGCCGTTCTTTCATTACGTACCTCATGTAGTTTTACTCACCCGGAGAACTCCGACAATCACCTGCAACCGCAGATGAGAGAATTAGCATAATGGGTTTGAATCAATTTGCTTAATAATTTGTCGCCTTACTATCAGGCAATTACTGCGTATTCCGGTTTTAAAAATGGCTCTTAAGCAAAATCCATGCTGTAAGTACCTTTGCAGGTGAGAGAGAGCCAGAAATATTCCCTATACAGTACGTTATAACGGCCTGGATGGGAAACTTTTCAGATTTATCCATGGGCGTTTATCGCTTTTACCCTGAGTTATTAAGCATGTTTAACTGGAATAATTCAAAAGCGTGAATATTGTTGATGGATGAAATAGATTACGCCTGTTTAACAGAGTTATTTAACTTAAATGACGCTAAGGAAATGCCTAAAACGTGATCTCCGCTGGGAAATCGGCATTAACAGCGTTATAACAAGATCGGGATCGCATTTTTACGCTTTGCACATCCAGGAGGGATGTAAAAAAAGTGTCACGATCAGGCCGCTATGATGTCCCCAGGAGCAGCACCCTGAATTGGCGGTGCTTTTATAACAGCAATAAGGAGAAGCACGATGTCACTCACCCGCTGGCAACAACGCTACGAGAACTGGCTGCAGCAGAACTGGCTGCACGACGATAAAGCCCATGATATCGCGCACCTGCGCCGTGTCTGGATAAGCGCCACGCGCATCATGCAGCACAGTGCAGCCGACCCGATGGTGGTCCTCACCGCCTGTTACTTCCATGACGTGGTTAACCTGCCAAAAAACCACCCAGAGCGCCATCTGGCCTCCACCTATGCCGCTGAAGAGACACGTCGAATTCTGCAGCAGGATTTTCCCGACTTCCCACCGGAACTGCTGGATGGCGTCGCCCATGCCGTTCAGGCGCACAGCTTTAGCGCACGTATCACGCCACTGACGCTGGAAGCAAAAATTGTTCAGGATGCCGATCGCCTCGAGTCTTTAGGTGCTATCGGCCTCGCACGTGTTTTCTATACGGCCGGAGCGCTGGGCCGTCCGCTGTTTGATAGCGAAGATCCATTAGGAAAAGAACGTGAATTAGACGATGTGAAATGGACGCTGGACCACTTCCAGAAAAAACTTTTACGCTTGCCAGAAACCATGCAAACCGAAGCGGGGCGCATGTTGGCAGAGCATAATGCCGATTTCCTGGTGCACTATATGGGCAAGCTGTGCGCGGAATTACAGGGCAACCTGACCAGTATTGATGAATCCGTATTAAGGGATTTCAGCCCCATACACTCGTAATATTAAATTTTTATGACAGTCTGTTAACTTTCATCTTCTTCCGCTACGTTGTTGTAAATCAAGAGGGAGTGTGAAGATGACCGAGACCGTTAACTTAACCATTAAAATTGACCCGGCCCTGAAAGAGCACATCAAACAGTTAGCCGCCGATAACCAAATCTCCATGAGTCAGGAGATCGTTAACCGCCTGCAGGCCAGTTTACATGCTGTTGAGCAACCGGCGGTTGATAGTCTGAATACGGAAGAAGCGGTGACCGAGCAGCTCACTGCGTCTGAACTGAAGCAGGTGCGTATGCTGCTGAAGAAAAGCAAAAAGAAGAAATAAGCGACATTTAAAAACCCGTCAACTTGACGGGTTTTTTTATCTTTGTACTCAAGCGGCATCAACGCGGAATTGCTGTGCCCGCTGGGCGAGGCGATCAGAGAGTTCACGCAGTTGCGTAGCCGAATTGACCTGATGGGCGTTGAGCGCTTCGTTTTGCTGTAGCTGATTACTCATCTCCACCACTTCGTGCGCAATTTTACTGACGCGGTGACTTTGCGCAGTGCTATTTTGCTGCAACTCATCGAGCTGCGTTACGACCCCCGAAACCGCACCGCTGATTTGTGTAAACAACACTTCCAGCGCTTTCACTTTGTCAAAACCATCATTCACATGCTGCTGAGTGTGCTGAATTAAACCATCAATCTGACGCGTTGATTCACCACTCTTTTGCGAGAGCAGCCCCATCTCTTTGGCGACAACGGAGAAACTGCGACCGTACGATCCGGCGTGGGCGGATTCAATCGCGGCATTCAACGACAGCAAACGGGTTTGCATCGACAGGCTATCCAGCATGCCCACAATTCCGGCGATATCACCCGAAGCTGTAACGATCTGCTGCATTTTGAGTTCCATATTGTCGACTTCCGTGGCGCAGTTGCGCATCAGAGCATCGGCTGATTGCGCCTCCTGCGTGGCCTGCTGCGAGAACTGCGCACCAATTTCGACTTCTTCAGACACGCGATGTAAACGCTGTGACAGATGGTGGAAGCTGGCATTCTGCGCCTGGTGTTGCTGCATCACCTTTTCATTATGCTGCTGCATATCTTCTGCACCCGCCGCCACGCTCACAGCAACGGTATTAATGTCGCTGACAATCTGCTGCAGACCGAAACGCATTGATTCGATCGACTGAAACAGCTGGCGCGTCTCTAAGCACTGGCGGCGTGGCGTATCATGACTCGGGACTAAATCACCGGTGGCAATCTGCTCCAGCTGCCGGTTGGCACGACGCAGCGGCAACAGCACGCCGCGCATCAACAGACTGGAGGCCAGCACCAGCAGCGCCATCAAAATGGCACTGACGATCAGCGACATGTTGCGACTCTGCTTTAGCGTACTGAGGGTATTTTGATTGACGCTGCTCAACTGATGGTTGGCTTGTTCAATCTCGCTGAACCAGGCATCGTTAAACTGCTGCTGGAATGCCTGCATCGGCACCATAAAGAAGGCATTGATGTCATTGGCCGCTAACCCTTTCAACTGCTCTTGCAAACCCTCCGCTAACATCGCAAAGCCCTGAGCCAGCGGACTGTGTGCTTTAGCATGGTAGGCGGCGAACAGTGCCTGCGCTTTTTTTAACGAATCATCAGAAGCGGCCGCCAGACTTTTCCAGCTATCGACTGAGCCACTTTGCTGATCCTGCATTAAATAGATACCAGCACGGTGGCTGTTATCACTGGCGGTGAGCAATTCGATACGTGCTTTATCCAGCAGGGCCAATCTTTCCCGCAGTTGGTTGGCTTGCTGGAGTGACGTTTGCGTCTGATTAACGTGATTGCTGAGCAGCAGTACGCCCGCGAACTGCAGGAGACAGAACAGCACGATAAACAGCAAAAACTGGTTACGAAGACTGGTGAGCCAAAGCGGCAAGCGCCAGGTAAGACGTGTACGTAAACGCAGCGGTAACGAGATTACAGAAAGGAGTGACATCTAACGCCCCCAAAAATAAAAAGGAGTATTGAGAGTGGGCGTGACAGTTTGGTGACAATAGACGCGTTTCAGCGCAAAACAGCATAATACGCGTCCCTAAAGGAAATTGTGGACCTGTGGCGCTAAGTGTTTTGGCTAAGATGTTGTTCGATAAGCGGCGAAAGTAACTGTGCCACAGCAGCAAAAACCGGGACCACCACGGAGTTGCCAAACTGCTTATATGCCTGGGTATCCGAGACCGGAATACGGAACTGGCTTTGTCCCGGTGCCTCAAATCCCATCAGTCGGGCGCATTCGCGCGGTGTTAACCGACGCGGACGCAGAGCCATATTGCTGGCGTGCTGGAAATCCGCTTCACCTTGCGCTTGATCCCAGCCGCGATCAATCAGGATTTCAGAACCGTCTTTATAGTAGCGCGCGGACAGGGTGCGAACACACACGTTGGGATTACGGGGATCGTTAAGGCCAAAGCCGAAGCCATTACCTTTAGCCTTGTGCTTTTTGGCGTATTGATAGAGATAGTTCCACAGTGTCGGCGACAGGATGTATTTCGCATCTGGCGTCGGCTCCAGCAAGCTTTGCAGCGTGGGCACCTGCTGCGGATAGAGTTGAGAAAGCGCGCGCAGTGAAAAACCGTCGCTCAATCCGGTGTCGCGGCGAATGCCGACCAGCACAATGCGTTCGCGATGCTGCGGCAGGAAATGGCGCGCATCCACCACTTTCGCATCGGGTGTTGCGCTGTCGGCCGCATCGGCAACGTCGTAGCCAAGTTCATCCAGCGTCGCCATAATGATGGCGAAGGTGCGTCCTTTGTCATGACTCTTAAGGTTTTTCACGTTTTCCAGCACGAAGAACGGCGGTTTTTTGGCAGCCAGAATGCGGGCAACATCGAAAAACAACGTGCCCTGCGCTTCACACTCAAAACCGTGCGCACGACCTAACGCATTTTTTTTACTGACACCGGCCAGTGAAAACGGCTGGCAGGGAAAACCCGCCAGCAGCACCTGATGATCGGGGATGGTTTGGTCGATGTGCTGATAAATCGCCTGTTCGTCAGTGAGTCCTGCGGGCTGCGTCACCAAACGAATATCGCTATTGAACTGATGCCGTTGCGGATCGCTATAGTGATTGGCTTTATAAGTACGGACCGCTTCTTTATTCCATTCACTGGTGAACACGCACTGGCCGCCAATTTGCTCGAAACCACGACGAATCCCGCCGATGCCAGCAAACAGATCGACAAATTGAAATTTAGGCGCAGCGTAATGCGCAGGGCGCGAAGGCAACAACGCTTGCAGGCTGCTGACTTCATCGCTGGAAAGGGCAGGAACGGCGCTTTTACCCTGACGAATGCGATTTAGACGCGGCACGCTCCAGTCGCATCCGCCCGCCTCGGTTAAGGTTTGCACCACATCGCGTGCGGCATAGATATCGAGGACCTGCATTAACAGCGATGTGGCGTCATCCGAAGGGGAAGAAAATGAGGAGGGTGAAACCGTCGCGGCGGGATCGATAGCAAGCATGCGTTTTTCCTTAACAGTGAAGCCGCTATGCTATCACTCCTCGCGTCTTCACACACTTGTTGCGCGTGCCTTTCGCTTTCACGCCAAACCGCTAAAGTTGTAGAAGCCCCAATAAAAAGGAGACGCCATGGTCGACGTCCATTCGCAAGCTATTCGCAGCAAAAATATGCGTGCCATTCGCAATCATGACACAGCGATTGAGCAGCGTATCGCGTTGATTTTGAAAGATCGTGGCTTTAACTATCGTGTACAAGATAAAGCGTTGCCGGGTCGGCCAGACTTTGTTTTGCCACACGAGCGGGCGATTATCTTTGTCCATGGCTGCTTCTGGCATCGTCATCACTGCTATTTATTCAAGATGCCCGCCACGCGCACTGAGTTCTGGAACGGCAAAATTAACAGCAACGTTGAACGCGACCGCCGTTATATCGGGCAGTTACAACAAAGCGGCTGGAAAGTACTGATTGTCTGGGAGTGCGCGCTGCGCGGAAAATTGCGCCTGGAAGATGAGGCGTTGATTGAACGACTGGAAGAGTGGCTGCTGGCCGCCATGCACAGTGGCGAAATCGATCATCAAGGCTTGCATCATTATCGTGTTGAATAGCGTGCGATTGTTGCTTTTAGCCGCCATAACGGTTTAGATCTTCTCTTTCTCTGGGACGCGGAATCGAGCCATGAGCAGCATCAAACTGACGGTCAAGCGCCTGTATCAACTCCGTGATGAGCGGATGGTGAACACTCATGCAACGGCACGCATTTATTTAGGCGAGCAACTGGTGGCCACCGAGGAGATCAGCGGAATGACGGAAAGTCCGGTCAGCAAATATGTGCACGCTGGCGATCTTGCCGGGCAAACACTTCGCGTCGAATGGGACTGTGCGGGCATCGCTGATATGTCAGTGACGGCGGTTGAGCGATGCCCCTGTTGTCAGGATCACGAACCGGAATAAGGATAACTATTTTGGCAGGAACCAGTTTACTCACGCTTCTGGATGACATTGCGACGCTGCTTGATGATATTTCAGTGATGGGCAAAGTCGCGGCAAAGAAGACCGCTGGCGTATTAGGTGATGATCTCTCACTCAATGCGCAGCAGGTCACCGGCGTAAAAGCCAACCGTGAATTACCCGTGGTCTGGAGCGTCGCAAAAGGCTCATTTCTTAATAAGTTAATTCTGGTGCCGCTGGCGCTGATTATCTCGGCGTTTGCGCCCTGGCTAATCACACCGCTGTTGATGCTGGGCGGCGCTTACCTTTGCTATGAAGGCGTGGAAAAGGTGCTGCATAGCCTGAATCACGATAAGGCTGAAAGCAGTCCGGAGGCACGTCAACAGCGTCTGGATAAGCTGGCGCAGCAGGATCCGCGCCAGTTCGAAAAAGATAAAGTGAAAGGTGCTGTACGCACAGATTTCATTCTTTCTGCGGAAATTGTGGCAATCACTTTAGGGATTGTCTCTGAAGCGCCGCTGTTGAATCAGGTGCTGATTCTGGCGGGGATTGCGATTCTGGTGACGATTGGTGTTTACGGCATCGTGGCGATGATCGTGAAAATCGACGACCTCGGATACTGGCTGCGGGAAAAGTCCTCCACGCTGGCTCAGGCGACTGGCGGTGCGCTATTGGCGCTGGCCCCCTGGTTGATGAAGGTGTTAACGGTGGTGGGCACGGTGGCAATGTTCCTGGTCGGTGGCGGCATTATTGTGCACGGTATCGCGCCGTTGCATCACGCGATTGAGGAGTACAGCAGCGGCTTCCATGGCGTTATCTCCGCCTTACTGAGCAACGGTGCCAATCTGGTACTCGGCTTTATCATTGGGTCGATCGTGCTGTTGGCGGTAAATCTGGTTGCGAAAGTACGCGGTAAATCGGTATAAAGCGCAGGAATTTATCAATCACGGGTCAGGAGAACGATGATGAACGACGATATGTTTGAATTTGATATCGATGCGCAGCTGGAACAGGCTGAAGCGAAAGCGGCTGAAAAAGCCAATGAAGTCCCGGCTGATATCAGCGACGAAGCGGACTGCGAAGGTTGCAAAATCTGATTTCCCACCCGGGAAAGTGTTTCAAAGCCGATAATAATTTTTATCGGCTTTTTTTATAAACAACATTTTACACTGCTTATTCCGATTTCGTCACAGTAATAACATTATCCTATAGGCGTAAATGGGGTGCAGCTGCTATAACTTTATCCGTTCATTCAACGGAAAAAGGGAGGGCGCGGTATGACCTTTGCGATCAGTGATGAAGTTCAGCACAAAGAGGGCGGACCCACGATGGTGGTGACCGGCTATGCCAGCGGAATGGTAGAGTGTCGTTGGTATGATGGCTACAGCGTGCGACGCGAGGCGTTCCGTAGTGACGAACTGAGTCACTTATCCGGAGCGCGACAGCTGGCCAGCTAAGCGTGTGCGGGACGGTCAATCCGTCCCGTTGCGTTTTTACCTATCTGATTTTCCTTTGATCCCTGCCTGTACGACTTTTCTCCTGCTGACTACACTTTTCGCATCCGCCCTTTATTGAATAACTGTTGCCCATGCCCACTTCGCCTTTGACGCCACGCACAGGTAATCCTTTTTTGCCGGTGCATCTCTGCTTTCTGGCGGTCTTTTTGTTCTCTGCATTTCTTACTGTGCATGAAGCGATTGAGCTAAAAAATAACTATGAGGAGCGTCAGCGCGCACAACTGGCTGAAATCCAGAAAAACCTCGATAGCCGGTTTCAGGAAAGCATCGATGAATTGACGTATTACGAGAGAATGCTCAACTATGCGTTGATGCATCCGCTGGATTCGAGTCAAACGCGCGAAGCCATTACCCGCTTTCAACAATTGCGCCAGCAAACGACCTGGCAGTTAAAGTTGGCCAGCCTGCGCAGTATGCCGTTGAATGGCGTGAGTGACAGTTGGTTAATGCGCGATCCCCTGCTGCTGCGCAACAGCGATCACATCAATGCGGAATTGCGCGCCGCCATGGAATTCAGCTTTATCATGCAGTTCAGCGACCCAGGACAGGATTTTCACTCACGCTTTTGGTATATCTCGCGCGCCGGTTTTTTTATCAGTTCAAGGCCTCCGCAAAGTCCGCAAGAGCTGATAGAAAGCTATACCACCATGACGGAGCGCCCCTATTTTCGCGATCAGGCACCGGATAATCCGCAGCGCGGTCGATTGCGCTGGAGTGAAGCCTATCAGGGTGAATTTAACGAAGGGTTAATGATGACAGTGAGCACGCCGATCGTCAGTCATGGTTACTGGTACGGTGTACTGTCGATGGATTTCACCCAGGCGCGGATACATGGGCTGATGGCCGAAGCACGACACAGCTTGCTACAAGGCAAGTTGCTCATGGTGGACCGCTCGTTAAATGAAATCACTCGCTTGCATGCACCCAACGATGAGCCCTTGACGCCAGAACAGCAGGAGCGTCTGGAGAGCCAAATCCGGCAACTGCCTGGAGGTGTGATGCGCCTTGGCACCCAGTTTGCCAGCTGGAGCAAATTAAAGAATGTGGACGCGTATATCGTAAATATTCAGAGCCTGAGGCAGGGGATGTCACAGGAACTTGGCCGCGTATCGCTGTTCTTGCTCGGCATGTGGTTGCTGTTTGTACTGCTACTGCTGGTCGTGCATCAGGTCATTATTCGTCTGGTGCGCCGTATGGACGATCTCTCCGCCAAACTCACCTGGCGTGCCAATTACGACGGTATGACGCGGTTGCTCAATCGCAATGCGTTCTTTGAACAGTTTGTGGCGATCTCTGCCCGCAGCCAGCAGCAGCAAACGCCCCTCGCGGTGATTCAGTTGGATGTCGATCACTTTAAGAAAGTGAACGATACCTGGGGACATGCGGCAGGCGATCAGGCATTGATTCGGGTGGCGGGCGTGATTAGCCATACGCTGCGTAAGTATGATGTGGCGGGCCGTATCGGCGGAGAGGAGTTTTGTATTGTACTGCCGGAAACTACGTTGGCGGATGCCAGTGCAATTGCGGAACGCATCCGTGCGCGTTTAGCGGCAAAAACGATTCTGGTGAATGCCAGTACCACGTTCAGCGTCACGCTGTCGGCAGGCGTGACCGGCAGCGAAGAGCAGGGCGATTATCATGCCGAAAGCCTGCAAGCCACCGCCGATCGCCGCCTGTATCTGGCGAAAACCGGCGGCCGCAACCGCGTGGTGGCAGAAGATTAAACCTTGCCTTCGTTATCCTCCTCCACCGCCTGATATATGCGCTGCAGGATATCCGGAAACGCCGATTGCACGCGGCTCCAGCTGGGAATGAAAGGTTTCTCATTGGGCCGCTCAATAAAGGATTGCCCGGCATCAAGTATCGCCTGCGTGAACATCTCGACCGCCGCTTCCTCAATATGCTGATCAAACTTCAGGCCATTCATTGTCGCTTCGTGATTGTAGATCTCCATCATATCCAGCGCATTGCGATAATAAGTGGCTTTCAGCACGCGGAATGAGTCACTGGTGAGTGGCACGCCCATGGTCGCCAGCTTGCGCAGCAGCGACTGGACAATATCATTGCTCATGCGTTTCAGGCCGCCGGTGCCATCTTCTTCTGCCAATGGTTGATGTTTATGATCGTAGTTATCGGCAATTTCCACCTGACAGGTTTGTCGCGTGGTGTAGTTGCGATAAATCTCCGACAGCACGCCGATTTCCAGCCCCCAGTCGCCGGGAATTTTGATGCCGTTCAGCACATGGGTGCGCATGGCGAATTCGCCAGACAGCGGATAGCGGAAGCTGGTGAGGTAATCCAGATATTCAGAATGGCCATACACTTTTTGTAGCGAACGCAGCAGCGGGCCGACCAGCAAGCGGCCTACGCGACCATTAAGCTTGCCGTCCGCAACGCGCGCGTAGAACCCTTTGCAGAACTCATACTGGAAAGCTGGATTGGCAAGCGGATAGAGCAAGCGCGCCAGCATGCTGCGCTCATAGGTGAGGATATCGCAGTCATGCAGCGCCACGCACTGGGTGCGATCCGAGGCCAGCGTATACCCGGTGCAGAACCACACGTTGCGTCCTTTACCCGGCTGGCTAGGCGACAACCCTTCTTTATCCAGTTCAGCATCCAGCGCTTTCAATCGCGGTCCATCATTCCACAGGATGCGATGGCGTTGTGGCAAACGAGAAAAGAACTCACGAGCAAACAGAAACTGGTCGCGGTCAGCACGATCGAGACCGATGACGATCTCATCCAGATAAGGCACTTTGGCCAGCTCATTGACGATGTTATCCAGCGCCGGACCTTCCAGTTCTGAGAACAGGGAAGGCAGGATTAGCCCCATTTTGCGTTTACGCGCGAAACGTACCATCTCTTTTTCCAGCGATTCAACGCTGCGTTGGGTGAGATTATGAAAGTTAGTAATGACACCATTTTGGTAAAAATCACTCATTTTCTCATCCTTAGGTCAGAGAGTTATTCGGGTTGCGCGAGAAAATAGTCCAGCCCTTCACGCCAGCCCAGCGGGCCAGCATGCGCGGTGTGATAGACATTTTGTTGATCGCGGCGCGTGAGGATCACCGGGGTTTTACTGAATCCTTTAATCACTACGGCATAATCGACCTGCTCCAGCATCGGCACATCATTGGGGCCATCACCGAGGCCGAGGGTGGTCCGCTTCTCTCCACTGCGCTGTTCGAGATGCTGCTGCAGCTGCTGCAGTGCGATGCCTTTACCGCAGCCCGCGGGCATCACATGCCAGAATCGTCCCCCCTGGGTGAGCGCCAGGTTGTGTTCCGCCAGCGCCATACGAAAATCCTCCAGCTTTTCACTATCATCGCGCCAGAGTATGACTTCTGAAGCATTGCGCAGTCGGCTCTGGCTGGCTTCGGCCAGGGTTAATCCGGTGAAGCGGGCCACTTCCGCATCGCTAAAATCGTGAAAACCGCTGAAGCGGAAAGTGGATTGCAGGGTTTTCAACCAGCGGCACAGCGCAAGATAGTGTTCACCCGGTTCCTCCGCTGCAATCTGCTCGCCATCAAAAGCGATAAACGCCCCGTTTTCAGCGATGAAAGGGGTACCGGAAAGACCCAGGCGTTTCTGTAAGGGGATCATTTCAGCGGCCGTTTTACTGGAACAGAACACCACGGGAATCGCCTGCTGTTTGAGGCGCTGCAACCATTCACTGGCGGCATCCCAGTTGTAGTCATGATGATCCAATAGCGAGCCATCGAGATCGGTCACAATCATCAGCGACGAGTTAAGTCTGAGCATCTACACACTCCTTACGCCAGGCGCGTCCGTAAAGCAGAGAGTAATCAGTATAATAGCGTTATGAAGATCACACTTTTTTGCGAGTCTGCTGCGTCAATTTCCAGGATAAATCTTAAATCCACAGGGTAACGATTAGGGACGTGCACACATTGCGCATAAAAGAAACACAGTAGGCACACGGTGTTTTCGGTAACAAATGGGGAAGGTCATGCTTTTTTGTTCGTTTTACATGCAAGATTGGGACTTGTCTTGTGTTGACTAAAGCGTAGTCTGACTCAGGTGTTAAGAATTTCCTGGTGTAACGAATTCACTGATTTATTTTACCCGGCCATCCCGCCGGGTATTTTTTTGAAATCGATTTCAACGGTTAACTTCAGTGATCGAGAAGTCACGGATATCGAGTTCAAATGCTTCAGCCAGCTCGATATAAGAGTCATAGGCTTCACCATTCACTTTCACCCGGTGAGCGTGTTCCGCTTCCATGAACTCTTTAACCTCGCCTGAGGTTTTCTTCTGAATCGCTTCCAGCAATGCTTCAACGTCAATGTTCACTTCGCGCTGCACGTTGTCACTGTACTCTTTTGCGGTTGTCATGGTCGGCCTCCCAGAGGCGATGAGATTCTATATCAGTATAGACAACGGGAAGAATGGGCAGGAAAGGGCAGATTTCAGGCAAAAAAAAAGCCCGCGCTGCGCGGGCAAAAATCCTTGTTACTTTTAGGTTGACTGCGCCTTTGGGGTTGGTGCAGTACGAAGAAGTGTACGGGCTACCCGCGTCAGAAGTCTCTCTGCGTACTGTTAAGAAAGTGAAAAGCCGCGGTTTGACAGAACTTTACCCGTCTGTCATCTCATCAATCGAATCAGCGGCTATGCTTAAAGCTTGACGATAAAGAAGTGATATCAGGGAGTTAGTATGGATTTTATTCGAATTGTGATTGCGATTTTACTGCCACCGCTGGGTGTATTTCTGCAGGTGGGCTTTGGCGGTGCCTTCTGGCTGAATATCCTGCTCACGTTGTGCGGTTATATCCCGGGCATTGTGCATGCAGTGTGGGTCATCGCCCGACGCTGATCCGGATCAGGCAGCCGCCATTTTCTTCCGTTACACTGTATTCAGGACAATATCTGGAGAGTAATCAATGCAGGTGAATGACCGCGTAACGGTAAAAACCGATGGCGGCCCACGTCGCGTGGGTACGGTACTGGCAGTTGAAGGTTTTAATGAAGGGACCATGTACCTGGTGGCGCTGGAGGATTATCCGCTGGGGATTTGGTTCTTTAATGAAAGCGACCATGCGGAAGGGGTGTTTGTTGAGCCCTACGAGCAAGCTTAAGACTGCATAAAAAAATCAGGTGCACATAAGGTGCACCTGATGCATATCAACCCCTGCCATCAATGACGGCGAGAAGGTTTAGAACGTTTCCCAGTTGTCATTACTGTTTGCCGCTGCCAATGCTGGACGCGGTGTCAGCGTCGGGGCCTTCAGGGTGCCTGATGAAGGTGCCATCACTCGCGATGCGGGTGAATCGTTAAGTTTAAATGCCGCCACGGCCTGTGTCAGACGACCCGCCTGATCTTCCAGCGAGGCGGCCGCTGAAGAGGCCTCTTCCACCAGCGAGGCGTTCTGCTGCGTCACGTTGTCCATCTCGGTAACCGCCAGACTCACCTGCTGAATGCCACGGCTCTGCTCATCGGAGGCGGCGGCAATTTCCGACATTATATCGGTGACGCGACGCACCGCCTCGACGATCTCACCCATGGTTGAGCCGGCTTCACCCACCTGATGTGAACCGTTATTAATCAGATCAACCGACTCGGCAATCAGCGTTTCAATCTCTTTCGCGGCCTGGGCACTGCGCTGGGCCAGATTGCGTACTTCGCTCGCTACGACGGCGAAACCACGTCCTTGCTCACCAGCACGCGCTGCTTCTACCGCCGCGTTCAGCGCCAGGATGTTGGTCTGGAAGGCGATACTGTTAATGACGTTGGTGATCTCAGCAATTTTCTTCGAGCTGCCAGAGATATTGTTCATGGTTTTCACCACGCCATGCACCAACTCACCACCGCTACGGGCTTTGCCGGAAGCATCCGCAGCCAGTTGACTGGCATGATGGGCGTTCTCCGCATTTTGCTTCACGGTCGCGGTAAGCTGTTCCATGCTGGCAGCGGTTTGCTCCAGCGCGGAGGCCTGCTCCTCAGTGCGTGAAGACAAATCGGTGTTACCGGCTGAGATCTCGCTGGAACCCTGATAGATGGCAACGGCGCCTTCGCGGACGGTGCCTACGGTACGCACCAGTGCGGCCTGCATCAGTTGCAGATTATGCAACAGGCTACCGATCTCGCTACGGCCATACGCTTGTTCCGGTGCGGTCAGATCGCCCTGCGCAATACGCTCAATACGCTCAACCGACTGACGCAGCGGGCTGATCACCACACGGCGGAGGAAGACGAAGGTGAGGAGCACCAATACCAGTGCAGCAGCAAAGGCCACAGCCATGGCAATAAAGCCAACGCGGGACTGGTGCGCAGCTTCCGCGTTGATCGCTTCGGCACGGTCAGTACGAATTTTTATCGCTTTCAGTAATACCGCGTTATACGCATCATCCAACTTGCGTGTCACGTCGGTTTCCTGCGCCACGATCCCTTCGAAGCTGCCTTGCTTAGCCGACTCAATCATCGGCTTCAATCCCTTGTCGATATAGTCATTGAATGCCGCGGTGAGTGGCGCATCCAGCGCGATATCCTCCGGCGTTTTCGCCTTGCGGTCCATGTAAGTTTTAAAACCGTCACGCGCTTGCTTGATGCGGGTCTCCGTGCGCGCCAGATCGGCACGATAGCCGTCCATTTCACCGATGCGGGCAGCGGCGCCGGATTGCAGCACGTTCAGACGAGCGGTACGCAAATGGTTTGAGCTATTAGAGATGCCCATACGGATTTGAATTTCATCCGTCGCATCGTTGAGGGAATTATTACTCTGGATTAAAAAATAGCTGGCGAGGCCGATACACAGGGCAAAAAGCAGCAGAATGCCACCAAAGATCATGCTGAAAAGAGGCATCAGGCGCAGGTTCTGCCAGATGCTGAGCTTATATTGCTCATCAATCGATGCTGTTTTCATATCCTTGCTCTCATTTTGGGTAGGTGTTCTGAGAACAAGCATCGGCAGTTTAGGCTAAAGGATTAGGGGGCGAAGTGAGACCTGGCTCGCAGATCCAGGCAAAACGACAAAGGGCCAATCTGCGGATTGGCCCTTTGTCGGCTACGGCTATTTACTCAAACTGTTTACATGCAGAACTATCGCACGTTGACATAAATACCGGAGGTCACATTATCGGTCAGTCGCACCACATGATAAATAACCTGTTTATTATGTGTCTTAATTTTGCGTTTTATATTACCTTTGTGTGACGATACCGTTTTGGCTTTAATTTGCATCTTGTCTGAAATTTGAATGGTGTCATGTCCTGACATCCACATTTTCAGCATATTTGATTCAGTCTGACTTAATGTCAGTGGGTGAACATCCAGGCCTGCTGAAATACGCGGGGTAGCGCTGAGTTTCTTTTGCAGGTAAGTGCCGAGCAGTGAATCCAGAGTCGAGGTTTTTACCGATTTTGACGTAATAATCAGGTTCTTACGAACGTAGAGGTATTCCTCAAAATGGATATTCGAGATCGCCATAAAGATAAAAAATAGCGTATCTGGATGCTGCATAATAATAGCACGAATACGATCGCTGGAATCGGATTCATGAATGAAGCATTCTTCATTAATAAAAACGACACCAGGCTTTAACTGTTCACATCTTTGTTGCAGTTGTTCAATATCAGAGACCGGAGTAATATTTTTCTTTTTAACTCCTTTGGCCGACATATAGTCTGATAATCCCAGGCGTGTGTAGTTACATGAATCCATAATAATCGTTGGCATTATAGCGACCCTCACCAATTTGTTATCCGTTTAAATCAACGATGAATACGCGTTTGCGGTACGAGAGAGATTTCCAAAGACACTTTTTTATTCTGCTCGGCAGACTGGCGAATGATATCCGTGCGCCATCATGACTCTATCCCTGAACCCTTCTGCGAAGTTTTTTGTGTTACTTCCACGTCACTCTTGTCCCCGCGATAGTGGGAATCGCCGGGAGTTTGCATTAAGTGTGTAATTCGCTCTGTTTTTGAGAGCCCTGTCACTATCGCGCAAGTCACAGACAAATCTGATAGGACAATTCTTAAAAACATTTGAATCGCGAAAGTGTGACGTTTCAGCGAGTGTTGACAATGCCGGAAAAAAGGGATTTAGACAAGAAAAATCGCTGCAATATTTTTTTTGTTTAAAAACAGCCCTTTGAGCATTTATTCAACCAATTCTCAAGGTTTATCACCTTAGGAATCGTCTGACTAAAATACGCGAAGCGCCGTTTAATAAGAATAATTTTCCCAAGAAATGCGCATTTATCAGAATAACCTCAGTTGATTTCTGAGAAATATGGTTCGAAAAATGCACAGATTGATTTTGAATACTTAACTATCGCATAAGAACTTCTACAGAAACGTTAATTAGCGTGCGCGGGAGAGTTCTGAGACAAACTGGGCGAGTAAATCAAAGACTTCGCCGAAGAGATGTTCGCAGAAGGGGGCGAGTAGCGGCATCATCATACCCAGACTGAGGATCCCTACCGTTAAGGTAATCGGAAAGCCGATCGCGAAAACCGAGAGTTGTGGTGAAACACGGTTTAACAAACCTAGTGCCATGTTTAGCGTGAGCAATAAAACAATTAAGGGTAGCGCTAACATCATGCCATTAAGGAAAATTAACCCGGCGGACTTCACCAGCGCCATAAAAGCATTGGCGTTGAGGGGTTGATCGTTAATCGGCAGAGTATGAAAACTGTCCACCAGCAGCGAAATCAGCCACAAGTGTCCGTTGAAGGTCAGAAACAGCAGCATGGCCAGCATATCGAGAAAACGCGCCAGCACGGGCATGTTAAGGCGGCTGCCAGGATCAAAGAAGGTGGCAAAGGATAAGCCCATCTGTAATCCCACGACTTCACCGGCCATACGCACCGCGGCAAACGCCAGTTGCATCGTCAGGCCAATCCCCACACCAATCAGTAATTGCTGTAACAGGATCCAGAAACCCGCAGGGGTAAATAACGTGACTTCCACCGGAGGCAACACGGGAATGACGATCCAGGTCGTCAATACCGCGAGGCCCACTTTCACGCGCTTGGGAATGGATTTCTCACTCAGCACCGGCGCACTGGCAAAGAGTGCCAGCAAACGTACCATCGGCCAGAAAAATTGCGCGACCCAATGGACCAGCTGGCTGCTATCGAGGTTAATCATCAGCCGATGATATAAGGTAAGTTGGTCAACAGATTACGCATGTAATCCAGTATCAGGTTCAGCATCCACGGGCCGGCAATCACCGCGGTGGCGGCAACGGCAAGGATCTTAGGAATAAAGGAGAGTGTCTGTTCGTTGACCTGCGTGGCCGCCTGTAACAGGCTGATGATCAGACCGCTGACCAGTGCCGCCAGCAACAGCGGGGCGGCGAGCATCAGGGCAATTCGCATTGCTTCCTGGCCGATGACCATAACCGATTCGGGTGTCATGCTGCGCTCCTGGCGTTATATGTTTCGGCCTTCAGGCCGACCGGATTGAGAGTTGCCATCGACTTCCAGGTGTGCCGCTAGGAGTAGAAACTTTGTGCCAGTGAACCCACCAGCAGCTGCCAGCCATCCACCAACACAAACAACATCAGCTTGAATGGCAGAGAAATGGTCGCCGGCGGCACCATCATCATCCCCAGCGCCATCAGCACGCTGGCGACCACCAGGTCGATGATCAGGAACGGGATGAACACAGTAAAACCAATCTGGAAAGCGGTTTTCAGTTCACTGGTGACGTAAGCCGGCAGCAAAATGCGCATCGGTACGGCTTCCGGACCTTGAATCGGCGCGGTGTTGGCAAGACGAGCAAACAGCGCTAAATCGGCTTCACGCGTCTGACGCAGCATAAACTCACGCAGCGGTTGAGCGCCTTTGTCAATCGCTACGTCCATGCTGATTTTGTCCTGACTGAACGGCAAATAGGCGTCGCTATAAATCTTGTCGAAGGTCGGCGCCATAATAAAGAAGGTTAAAAACAGCGCAAGGCCAAGCAAAACCTGATTGGGGGGGGCAGAAGGCGTGCCTAAGGCGTTACGCAGCAAGCCAAAAACAATAATGATGCGGGTGAAGCTGGTCATCATCAGCAAGATGGCCGGAATAAAGGTCAGCGAGGTGATAAACACCAGCGTCTGCACCGGCAGCGACCAACTCTGGCCGCCATTCGCCAATGGCTGACTGACCAGACCAGGCAATTGCGCATGGGCAACCGGTGCCAGCAACAGCAGCGGCAAGAGGGGAAGCAATCGACGCATCATTGGGGTTTTCCGGGACGTTTAACCAGATTCTGGAACAGCTGACGAAAATCCTGCGGCGCCACGGTTTTGTTCACCAGCTCTTCAGGTGGCAGCGGTGGCAGCGAATGCAGATGGGTAATTTGCTGGGCGGTGACGCCCAGCACTAAACGCGCATCGGCGGTGTCAACAATCACCACCCGCTCCTGACGACCCACCTGCACGCTGGCGCTAATTTTCAGCGCCTGGGTGTTGACGGTTTTGGGCGCAAAGCCAAGGCGTTTTGCCAGCCAGCCACAGGCCAGAATCAGCAGAACAATCACTGCCAGCACGCTGCTGACTTGCCCAATCACCGAACCGGTAGAGACCACCGGCTGGCTATGAACAGGCTGGCCAATTTGCGCGTTTTTTAACATGCTTAACGGCTCAGACGACGCATACGTTCAGATGGCGTAATAATGTCGGTGATACGCACGCCATATTTGTCGTTCACGACGACGACTTCGCCCTGCGCAATCAGGTAACCATTGATCAAGATATCCAGTGGTTCACCGGCCAGGCCATCCAGAGCCACCACGGAACCCTGCGTCAGGCGCAGCAGCTCTTTGATGGTCATCTTGGTGCGACCCAGTTCCACGGTGAGTTTGACCGGGATATCCATAATCAGATCGATGTCTTGCAGCGAGCCACTGGCACCGTTGCTTTCAAACGATTTGAAAACGTTCTCGGTTGGATCAGGCGTGCTGGTGGTTGCCTGCTCGTTCATTGCCTCAGCCCACAGGTCGTCCGCAGAAATATCATCGGACGGTTTTTTGCTGTCACTCATCGGGCTGTTCCTCGTTCAGCGAATTCAAAATCGGGTTAATCAGGTGTTCAACACGCAGCGCGTACTGGCCATTCATGGTGCCATATTGGCTGGTCAGCACGGGTACGCCATCGACGTGAGCAATGATGCGGTCCGGCTTCTCAATGGGCAGGACGTCACCAGGTTTCAGTTGCAAAATACGTGACAGGCGCATGGATGTTTCCGCGAAGTGGGCAATCAGCTCCAGCTCCGAGTGCTGCACCTGTTTCACCAGATTGTCGCGCCAGTGCGTATCTTCCTGACGGGAGTTTTCCAGTGGTGGATTGACCAGCAGCTCGCGCAGCGGCTCAATCATTGAAAACGGAATACAGATATTAAATTCACCCACCAGGTTACCAATCTCGACCTGGAACGGGGTGTTGACGACGATATCGTTCGGCGAAGTGGTGATGTTGGTAAATTTCACCTGCATTTCGGAACGAACGTACTCAACATCCAGCGGGTAAATCGCTTTCCAGGCATCGCTGTAACCATCCAGTGCCAGCTTCAGCATGCGACGGATGACGCGTTGCTCGGTATGGGTAAATTCACGGCCTTCCACTTTGGTCGGGAAACGGCCATCACCACCAAACAGGTTATCTACGGCGATAAACACCAGACTCGGTGAAAATACCACCAGCGCAGTACCGCGCAGTGGTTTCAGGTGGATCAGGTTCAGGTTGGTTGGCACCGGTAAATTGCGGGCAAACTCATGGTAAGGCTGAATCTTGATCGTACCGACACTGATATCCGGGCTACGGCGCAGCAGGTTAAACAGCGCCATACGAAAATGACGGGCAAAACGCTCGTTAATGATCTCCAGCGCCTGCAGACGCTCGCGCACCACGCGACGCTGGGTATTGGGATCATAGGGACGGATATCGCCATCGGTCCCTTTGGAACTGTTCTCTACTTCCGTGGTATCACTGTCGCCATTCAGTAGCGCGTCAATTTCAGCCTGGGAGAGAATGCTATCGCCCATTAAATCACCTCAAAATGAAGGCGGTAAACAGCACGTCACTGACAACCTGAGGTGGTTGATTTTTTACCAGCGGTGGTGCCAGCGCTTGTTTAATCTGATCAATCAAAGCCTGTTTGCCTTGTTCAGTTGCAAGCTGTGTAGCACTTTGGCGTGAGAGTAGCAGCAGCAAACGGCTGCGCACCTCAGGCAGGTAATCATTCAACCGACGACGGGTCTCCTCATCCGGCAGACGCAGGGTAAAGCCTACGTACAACACACGGTCGGGATCGTTGTCAGTATTGACCAGGTTAACCGTAAACGTATCCATTGCAAAAAATACAGGGGCGGCCGGTGGCTCTACTTTCGCCGCTTCCGGTTTGTCATCCCCGTGTTTATTCATCATTCGCCAGACTGCATAGCCTGCCACGCTGCAAGCGGCCAGCGTTACAATCAGTAACACCGGTATTAGTAGTGAACGTTTGCGGCCTTTGGCTTTCGCGTTATCAGACATGTTTGCAGTTACTTCCTGTGAATTATGGGCAAGCCTCTCGGCTCGCCTGGACAGATTATCCCGCGTCTTAAGTCAAACAATGGGAAGAAAAGACGCGGGTTTTACGCTTACCTTCAGCGTTTAGCCGCTGTCAGGCAAAGATATCGACAGCGCCGTTACCTGTCGCGCGCGCCTGAAGGGCTGCCGGGACGGCAATAGGCGTTATCTCGTTTTCACTGTCCTGGGAGAGGGTAAAGCTGCCGTGCTGGCCATCACGACGTCCTTCCTGCTGGCCCTGATAATTCTGGCTTTGTGCGAAGGCGTCGCTGCTGACATTACTCTGTCCCAGGTTAATACCGCTCTCCGCCAGCGCACTACGAAGCTGAGGGAGAGCTGCTTCCAGCGCGGCCCTCACTTGGCTGTGGCTGGAAACCATACTTAACTGCGCCTGATCCTTGTCGAGGGTCAGGTTGATCTGGATAGCACCCAAATCTTCGGGATGTAAGCGCAGTTCGGCATTTTGCTGGCCGTTGCGACTGAACATCACGATTTGCTGGCTTAACGCCTGCTGCCACTCATTGCTGCCGAGTTGGGCATTCAGCATCGGCGTCGACGGAGTGGTGCTGGTCGTCGCCGTACTGTTGGTCAGTGTGCTACTGCTGCTGACCGGTGCGCTGGTTAATGCTGTTACCGTGTCGCTCTGAGTATTACGATGTTCTTCCGGTTTGCTGAGCGTGCTCAGCACCTGCTTAAAGCTTTCATCCAGTGACAGTGCGCTGTTGCTGTTACTGCTGCTGGCCGTTGTGCTGGCGGCAGCGGCACTGCTACTGGCTGTCGTTGTACTGACATCACGGCTGACAGCGCTCAGCACATCGCTGGATTTCTTATGAGGCGTACTGTCGGACTGTGCCTCTTGTTCATCTTTCACGGCGTTCTGCAGCGTTCGGCTTAACAATGATCCGTTTAGCGTAGTCTCTGCATCGGCAGAGGTTTTATCCGTGCTGGCGCTGACGGCGCTCTGACTGTTTCGCGCTTCAACCGCAACCGGTAACATCGCGAACAGTGCCTGCACATTCTGTAAGTCGCTGGCACTTAACGAACTTGCTTCAGACTTGTCTTTATCATCGGCTGATTTCAGCGTGGCTTTAGTGTTTTCCGGTTGTAAAAGTGCGTTTAACGCCTCTGGTTTGTCCAGTGCCTGCAATAACGCGCTTAATGACGCTTTTGTGACGCCTTTTTCATCGACTTCTGCTGTCAGATCAGTCGATTGCGTGTTAACACCTTGTTGCTGAGCCAGCGTCAGTAAGCGGTTACCCAGTTCAGTGATAAATCCCTGTGGCAGCGCATCTGTACCCAGTAAATTGTCCGATGCAACAGCACTGTCTGCATCGCTGACTTTAGAGGTTTGCGTAACCATAGTTGGCAGCGTAATCATTCGCCTCTCCTCATAGCGGCCCGTTGGGCAAATTCATCCATCCGTTTCTGATCGAGACGGTTTTCTTGTCGTAATGCGTTTTCGGCAGCGCGAGTGATCAGTGTTTGATACGCATTCAATCGCTTATGCTTTTCTTGCCAGCTGCTCAGCGCCTGATCCAGACGTTGATTCCACTGATTCAGCTGTTGCCGATGCTGTTCAATGGCTTTCTCCAGCGTCTGAATAAACTGGTGGTAATTGGTCCAGCGCAGGCTGGAAATACCGCCTGACATATCGGTGTTGAGCTTATTGCGGTACTCATCCTGATAGTCGAGCAGCATGGTGAGCTGCTCATCCGCCTGCTTTACGCCACGGCGCATGTCACCTAAATGAATCACGGCCTGTTCCAAATCCTGCTCCGCCATATCGCGCAGCTTATCGATAGCACTGGCAGTTTTCATGGCTTACCTCGCTTGGGCTCGCGCTAGCCGAACATGGCCTGCAGGTGCAGACTGGCGTCGTCATAGTCGCTGCGTTCGAAAATACCCTGTTGCAGGAAGGCTTCCATCTCCGGGTAAAGCTTGATGGCTTTATCGAGCATCGGATCGCTTCCAGCGGCATACGCGCCTACACTCACCAGATCGCGGTTGCGCTGGAAACTGGAGAGCAGTTGTTTAAATTGACGCACCCGCGCGTAGTGGGTGTCATCAATTAACGCGGTCATCGCACGACTGATTGAGGCTTCAATATCAATCGCCGGATAGTGACCGGCTTCGGCCAGACGGCGCGACAATACAATGTGACCATCAAGAATGGCGCGCGCCGAGTCGGCAATCGGGTCTTGCTGATCGTCACCTTCGGTAAGCACGGTATAGAAAGCCGTAATCGAACCGCCGCCGTGGGTGCCGTTACCGGCGCGTTCCACCAGGGCGGGGAGCTTCGCGAACACGGAAGGCGGATAACCTTTGGTGGCCGGTGGCTCGCCAATCGCCAGGGCGATTTCACGCTGCGCCATGGCGTAGCGGGTGAGGGAGTCCATGATCAGCAGCACGTGCTGGCCGCGATCGCGAAAATCTTCCGCGATGCGTGTCGCATACGCGGCACCCTGCATACGCAGCAGCGGCGAAACGTCAGCCGGTGCGGCGATCACCACCGAGCGTGCACGGCCTTCTGCGCCGAGGATGTTCTCAATGAATTCTTTGACTTCACGGCCACGTTCACCGATCAGGCCAACCACAATCACATCGGCTTTGGTATAACGCGCCATCATGCCAAGTAACACCGACTTACCGACGCCGGAACCCGCAAACAGGCCCA
>NZ_DAMDQC010000016.1:0-20311 GCF_032082325.1 Pantoea sp. CTOTU50773
TTAATCAGAATAAGTCTGATGGTGAGTAAATAATTGTCAGTGCTAAGTTGCATTTACACATCCGGACATCTTTCCTGAGGGAATTATGCACGCACGCATCAAGCATCTTGACGGAATGCGCGGTCTTGCCATCTTAATGGTGATTGGTTACCACGCGTATGCACGTTGGCCAGAACTCTTGCCCTATGTAAACCTCACACAACATATTCCAGTTTTTTCATTTGGCTGGCTTGGCGTAGAGTTATTCTTCATGATTTCCGGCTTTGTCATATTTATGACGCTGGATAAGTCTGATAGCTATATCAGCTTCCTGAAAAAACGCTGGCTGCGACTGTTTCCGGCAATGCTGATTGCCAGTTTGTTACTCTATGCTGTGGGTGGGTTTTTCCCGGAATGGACAGCTATGACACCCTATGTCAGGAATCTGCTACCTGGGCTGATCTTCACTAATCCTGAAACGTTGACACAAATAACCGGTATTGAATTTAAATCGATGGCGGGTTCATTTTGGTCGCTGTACGTTGAAGCGGTATTCTATCTGATTATTGGTGCCATCTATTTTACACTGGGACGGAAATATTGCTTGCCGGGCTTGCTGGTGCCCATGTTACTGCTGTCCGCCTCCTCGGTATTAAAATCTTTAGGTCATCCCATTTTCATTGATGTTATTGCTAAGTTTGGTTTTATTCACTACGCGTGGTTTATGATCGGCTGCCTGGTGTATAAAAGAATGCATGGCCGTGACAAAGTGCTTCATTATGCGATTGTGGCTTTTGCCATGCTGATTAATTTCAGCTATTACGTCAAGAATGCCGGGGTACTGACGGTGATCCCGCTGCTGATAGTGATGTTGTTCTTCATTGCCAGTTTTTATTCTAAACAGCTTGAGCGTCTGTTATCACTTCGATTCTTCACCGCGATAGGTTTTGCCAGTTACGCGTTTTATCTGATACACGAAAACCTCATGATTGCCATGCTGATAAAACTCAACGTGCACATTAAAAGTGAGATGATCATGTTGCTCATGCCAATAGTGGTCGCCACCGGGCTGTATTATCTGGCCTGGTTTATCACCAAATATCTTGAACCGGCGTTGAGAAATATGTTGAAGGGAAAACGGACACCTGCAGCAGAGGCGGGTTGATATCACGGTGCGGAATTCATTCCGCACCCGATGCTTCACGTTACAAACCAAACCCATAACGCAGCGCAGTATACGCCACCATGCCAGCCAGCACGGTGGCAAACAAACCGCGCGTCACGATGCCGGTGATCGCCGCAATCAGCGCTGCCAGTAACGATAAACTCAAACCTGAAGCGGTTAACGCCGGCTTTTCGATCAACTCGGCCGTGACAATGGCCGCCATAATGCCCGCCGGGATAAAGCTCAGCCACTGTTGCGCCAGCGGGGCGAGTCGGAAGCGGGAAAGCAGCAGAATCGGGCCAACGCGCATCACCGCTGTGATCAGCGCGGCAACCACAATGGTCATCAGGACATTACGCTCCATGTTATTTCCCCTCCTTGTATTTCATGCGTAACAGCAGCGTGGCCAGACTGGCGGCCATTGAGGCGGCGATTATCACCACTACGCTGAGATCCAGATGTCCCGCAGAAAAATAGGTCACCAGCACCGCAACCACAATCGCCAGCGTCTCCAGCCATTTGCGGCGGCTGGCAAACCACGTCATTAGAATCAGCCCGATAAACATCGATACCAGACTAAAACTCAATCCGGCCATCAGCGATTCAGGGACGGCAGATGCGGCATAAGCGCCAATCACACAGGCAATAATCCAGTTCAGCCAGGCGGGCAGGTTAAGACCAAACATCCAGGCAAAGGCGATTTTGCCGTGCTGGCTGCCGTGCTGTACCGCGACGCCGAAGGTCTCATCGGTGAGCAGCAGGCCGCTGACGACTTTCTGCCAGCCACTTTGGCCACGGAAGAACACGCTAATCGCTGAACTCATCAGCAAGTAGCGCAGATTAACCAGCATCACACTCAGCACCACCGAGGTCATTTCCGCGCCTGCTGCCCATAGCGAATAAAATAAGAAATGCGCCGAACCGGTGTAGAGCAGCGTCGCCAGCAGCGCGGTTTGCAATACGGAGAAACCGGCCAGCGTGCCAATGGCACCCGCAGCAAAACCGATGCTCAGGTAACCGGGCACGGTAGGTAAACAGGCGATAAAACCCGCGCGAAAACTCAGTGGATCGCTGTGTTTCGGCAGGGTGTGACTATTCAACGACATGACAATTTTCCAAAACCTTCTCAACAGATGCACCAATTTTAAGCCACGATGCGCAAGGCTATAGTAAAATCCTGCTCCCGGAGTACATCAGCGAGGGATTTGTGATGCAGGAAAAACGTGATGACATCAAATTGTGGCGTGAGCGTGGTATGCACGGCGGTATGGAAATCCTGCGTGCACGCTGCTACGAGCACAGTTATCCGCCACACTTCCACGACGAGTTCGTGATCGCGGCGTTTGCCCGAGGGGCACAACGTACCCGCATTTGCCGTCAACAGGGGATTGCCGCCGCTGGCACGGTGATGGTGATTCTGCCGGGGGAGGTGCACACCGGTGAAGCGGTCCAGCGTGAGGAAGGATGGGATTACTGCGCGTTTTATCCTTCCGCCACACTGGTCAATGAAATTGCGGAGTCACAGATCGGCGGCAAAGGTGAACTCAATTTTGGTGCGGAAGGGATGCGTTACGATCCGCAGCTGGCGCAGCAGATGTTGCAGGCTTCCGCCGTGATGCAAGAAAGTCCGGACGCAGTGGAAAAAGAGTGTGCGCTGTTTCAGGTGCTGAGCGCGTTAATCCGTCAACACGGCGAACGCACGTTAAAAGGCGGTGAGCGGCATGCGTTACGCGCCGATATTCGGCAGGCAATCGATTTTCTGCACAGCGATTACCATCAGCCGCTGGCGGTTAGTGAAATCGCCGCCGTCGCCGGGCTAAGCGAATACCATTTTATGCGCACCTTCCAGAAGCTGACCGGCTTATCGGTACATCAATACCTCACGCAGATTCGTCTGATGCGGGCAAAACGACTGCTGTCGCAGGGCTTCGATGCCGCGCACACCGCCAGTGAAGTGGGCTTCTTCGACCAAAGCCACTTCATCAAGAAATTCCGCGCCCATTTTGGCATTACACCGGGTGCATTTGCGGCGGCATCGCAATGATGGAGCGAGGATCTTGCCATGACTTCCCGTAGCAAACCCAATGAACAGGCGACGCCGCTGTCGGTCGGTTTCGTCCTGCTGAACCGCTTTACGCTGCTGCCGTTTGCGGCTTTTGTGGATTGCCTGCGTCTCGCCGCCGATGAAGGCGATCGCAGCCGTCAGCTGCGCTGTAGCTGGACGTTTATGTCCAGCTCTGGCAGTGAAGCGACTTCAAGCTGTGGCGCGGTGATCTCGCCCTGTGAAGCCCTCAAGAACCCGGAACATTTTGACTACATCGTGGTAATTGGCGGGGTGCAGGATGACAAGGACAAAACCGATCATCGCGCGCTGGATGATATTCGCCTTGCCGCGCAGTTTGGCACGCCATTGGTCGGTTTATGTACCGGTGTTTTTGCATTGATTCAGGCTGGCGTGATGAAAGGCCAATCATCAGCCAAAAAGTTGAAGTGGTGAGTCATGCCGATTCTCTGCCACAGAAGGGGAGTTTAGGTTTGCCCAACTGCAAAATCAAAGGAATAGAAACATGACGAACGCCCTGTGTCAGGCGCTTCAGCTGCAATACCCGCTTATTCAGGCACCGATGGCGGGCGTCTCCACCCCTGAAATGGCCGCCGCCGTCACCAATGCCGGTGCGCTAGGTTCTATCGGTGTGGGGGCCTCCACTCCCGAACAGGCAGCTGTGATGATCGCGCAAACGCAGGCGCTCACCCGAGGCCCCATCAACGTCAACCTCTTTTGCCATGCGCCAGCGGTACGCGACGTTGAACGCGAGCAGGCGTGGATTAATCGCTTTGCGCCGTTGTTTGCGCGTTATGAAGCCGAGTTACCTTCGACTCTATCAGAGATCTATCAAACCTTCCTGAATAATGACGCGATGCTCAACGTGATTGAGCAGGCGGCGCCGGCAGCAGTGAGCTTTCATTTTGGCATCCCTTCTGCGGCAGTGATTCAACGACTCAAGGAGCGTGGGATCGTGTTGCTGGCCACCGCGACCAGTGTGGCAGAAGCATTGACCATCGCGCGCAGCGGCATTGATTTCATCGTGGCGCAGGGGATTGAAGCAGGCGGGCATCGCGGGCATTTTGATCCTCAGGCTTTCGACCATCAAATGTCGACCTTCACCCTGGTGCAGGCGATCCGTCAGCAAACTGCGCATCCGGTGATTGCGGCGGGTGGCATCATGGAGGGTTCAGGTATCGCTGCCATGTTGCAACTGGGCGCAACCGGTGTGCAGTTGGGTACCGCCTTTGTGATATGCCCGGAATCGGCGGCAAACGCGGCGTATCGCGCGGCAATGAAACAGGTCAGTGCAACCGGCACCGAACTTACCGCTGCGATTTCTGGACGTCAGGCGCGCTGTTTACGCAATGATTTCTGCGATTTTAGTCGTGACTTCGCCACCAGTGATGTACCGGATTATCCGTTGACCTATTCGCTGGGCAAAGCGCTGGCCGCAGCGGCTGCGGCGAAACAGCACCACGGCTTTGGCGCGCAGTGGGCTGGGCAGGGTGCAGCACTGGCGCGGGAAATGCCTGCGGGTGAGCTGGTCAGGTCGTTAATGCGTGCATAGCCTGCTGTCACTCTCTGTATCTGACCGCGTAATGGCGGTCAGATTTTCGCAAATCAGCTGAACTATTTGGTTAACGATATTAATGTCACCTGATTCGGCAGGTTGAAAGGTGTAGTGCGGAAACGATGCATTGCCAGTTTTAATGTCACATTTTTAAAATTTAGAGACGTTTTAAAGCGACAAAATTTCTCAAATTGATAACCCCGTCATTATTAATCCTTCATCCGCAATTCCTGAGTACGCCAACAACTTTCTTTTATCGGAAACACCCACAAAATGAAATTTAAGTGTTCAACGATATGTCCACAATCTGTCCATCATTTAGTATTTAAGCCGGGATCGAAACCTTTTATAAAGCTATTCATGGAATGGCGCAGGGTCTTCAATAATGACAACACTGAACAAGAGACAAAGCGGAATTATCGATTATCTTGCGGCTGAAAATGATTGGGTAGCCGCTAATCGTGTTGCGGAATCATTTGCGATCTCAGTGACCACCTTACGTCGTGATATTGAAGTTATTAATACGTCTCTTGGTGATCAGAATAGCCACATTAAAAGCAAGCCAGCCCTTGAGCTGCGTTATGATGGCGGTTCACCTTTTAATCGTGTCTATGTCAGTGTGACAGGAATAGAGGGTGAGATTTTTACGACCAAGCGTTTAGTAGGCATTGCGACGGATTTATTAACGCAGTCGCCTCAGCCGATTTCCATCAGTGCGTTGGCCGAAAAGTATTACGTGAGTCGCTCTTCCATTGTCGAAGATCTGAAGAAAGTCGAGCTTTGGGTGGCTGGTTTTGCTTTGAGGATGGTGAAAGACCACTCCGGCACGCATCTCTGCGGTGACGACCTGAATATTCGGATGGCGTTAAAAGAGATTATTACTAATAGTGTATTCAGCCACTATAAAATGGTAGATAGCCGCATTGACCGCTTTTCTCGCACAAAATTAGTGGATCAGTTTGGGAAAGTGAATGTCGAAAATTGTACCTCTTTAATTGGCTTTATTGAAAGCGAACTCTCAATAGCCATCAGTGAGCCTTACTACACTAATTTGTTCTCTCATCTGTTGGTCACTATTCAGCGCGTCTCTGGTTTAGCGGAGCAACCCACGATCACAAGCTTTCATCGACACAGTTGTAAAGAGTGGATGATCGCAGAGAAAGCCGTGTCATGGCTGGAACAAGAGTACAATTTACGCCTGCCAGAAATCGAAGTCAGTTATATCTATCAATATATTATTTCATCCGGCCATCATGTATTAAAGGCTGATGCAGGAAATTCATTACCGCAACACAGTGAAGCAGATGAATATGCTAGCAGATTTATCGCTGCCTGCTCGCAGGAGCTCGGTCTCAATCTTAGCCTGGACGCAAAACTACGCCGTGATTTGGCTCAGCATATTAAGCCGATGCTCAACCGTCTCACGTATGGCATCGCTATTCATAATCCTCTATTAGAGGACATCAAATCGGAGTTTGGCCGTGCGTTTGAATCTGTCAGATATGCCACGGAACAACTCAGCGTGAATTTTGATTATCCGGCCACATCTGACGATGAAGCCGCTTACCTTACGCTCTATATTCAGGCTGCGTTAGAGAAATTCAGTGCCTGTAAGAAAATCATTATTGTTTGTTCCAGCGGCGTCGGCACATCTCAGCTTTTAGCCAGCCGTATTAATCGTGCATTCCCTGAGTGGGAAATCGTCGATATTGTGCCTGGGAGTCAGTTGAGTGCCACGTTAGGCATAAAAAACTGCGATCTTATTGTTTCAACCATCAAATTAGAAGACGTTGAGTTACCCATTGCCTATGTCTCAGCGCTTTTTTCAAAAAAAGATATTGCAAGGGTTTCTGAAAAGATAATTTTCACTGAAATTATAAAGGAGAGTGATGATGCTCGATAAGGTGGTAGTCTCAGATATTCTTAGCCGCTCCTGTGTTGTTACCGATTTTGTGGCAGGTAATAAGGTAGAGGTGATCGAGTATCTCTCACAATTGTTATTTTCAGAAAATATCATTAGCGATAAAGCCCTCTTTATTCGCGATGTTCTGGCACGTGAAGAACTTGGCCCAACCGGCTTTGATAATCAGGTTGCCATCCCCCACGGTAAGTCATCAGCCGTGCGTGAAACGCGAATGGCGGTGGCCCAATTACGCCATCCTGTTGATTGGGAAACAGAAGATGAGGTCGCCGTCCGGCTGGTCATTCTGTTTGCCGTCAGAAATGCGGATAGCGGTATCGGGCATATTAAAGTATTAGCCAGTGTGTCAGTCGCACTTGGTGATGATGAAATTGTTGAGCAACTTATGCAGGCAGAGGGCAATGAAGCGTTGTACCGCTTAATTGTCAACAATACCGGATTATAAACTTTTCTATCTGGAGTTTTCTCATGAGACTCATTGCGATTACCGCCTGTCCAACAGGCGTAGCACACACCTATATCGCCGAAGCGAATCTAAAAAAGAGCGCGGCTAAAATGGGTATCGATATATTAGTGGAAACCCATGGAGCAGTGGAGAGTGAATACCATTTCACTGACGAGGATATTAATAATGCCGATGCGGTACTGATTGCAGCGGATAAAATGATTGATACCGGAAGGTTCAAAGGTAAGCGTATATTCAAAGTTCCGGTGGCACGTGCGGCCAAGGATGCCACTGGCTTGTTGAATAATATTCTGAACGGTGCACTAAAACCTGAATTAGCCGGTGAGACCTCCTCAATCAGGATTGATGATGCGCCCAATTTCTCAGGTGGAAAGTCATTAGCCTCTCAACTTTATATCCATCTGATCACCGGCGTGAATCTGATGATCCCCTTTGTGGTGGCTGGCGGAATATTGATTGCACTCAGTTTCTCATTCGGCATCACGGCCGCTACGCCGGGTGACGCGAATTTCAGCCCCATCGCCAAAATGTTATCCGATGTCGGAGGCGGCGCGGCTTTCGCGCTGATGCTGCCGATATTGTCCCTCGGGATCAGCAAATCCATCAGCGGTAACCTCGGTATTGTATCTGGCGCGGTAGGCGGCATGTTAGCGGTGCATACCGGCGCTGGTTTTTTAGGTGCCTTGTTTGCAGGGTTCCTCGCCGGGTATATCACGTTATTTGTCGTAAAATATATTCAATTGCCAAAAGCCCTGGCCGGGCTCAAACCTATTCTGATCGTACCATTATTGACGGTGCTGCTGACCGGAGCACTGATGATTCTGGTTATTGGTCAGCCTATCAAATTGCTGCTAGAGGCATTAACCACCTTCTTGCAAACCATGGGAAATATGAATGCTGCGGTGATGGGCTTAATGATTGGCATCATGGTGGCATTTGATATGGGGGGACCGTTAAATAAAACCGTCTGCATGTTTGCTATCGGATTAATGTCGACCGGAATCTATGAACCGATTGCGGCCTGCATGGCCGCGGGCATGGTACCTCCAATCGGTATTGCGCTGGCGACCACGTTATTCAAACGTAAATTTACCGCGCAAGAGCGTGAAACCGGAAAAGTCACCTATGTATTAGGACTCTCATTTATCACCGAAGGCGCCATTCCCTACGCTGTTTCTGATCCTCTGCGTGTGATTCCCGCTATCTGTGCGGGTTCTGGCTTGGCCGGGGCACTTTCAATGGGACTCGGCTGTGCTTCTCGCGCACCGCACGGTGGGGTGTTCGTGCTGTTTATCCCCAATGTGATTACACATGTACTGGCTTATATCTTCGCGATTGCTGCCGGTGCGTTATTCACGGCAGTGATCCTGCGTGTCATTAAAAAAGATGTTAATCAGACCCAGACTGAAGGAGTGAAAGATGTTAATCAACATGAAGAATCTTTTGAGCGTGGCTAAAAATAATAAGTTTGGCGTAGGCGCTTTTAATATCGCTTCAGCAGAATTCGCGCGCCTGGTGATTGAGGTTGCAGAAGAGTTACGTGCCCCCGTGATTCTTGAAGTGCATCCGGTTGAGCATGATTTCTGTGGTGATGCCTTTATTGTTTATTTACGCGAATTAGCCGCCAAAGCCAGCGTGCCGGTGGTTATTCATCAAGATCATGGTCAGTCACTGGAACACAATATCAAAGCGATTCAGACCGGTTATACCTCGGTGATGATTGATGCCTCTTTGCTGGCATTTGAAGACAACATCGCCCTGACGCGAAAAATGACGGAAATAGCGCATGCAGCAGGGGTTTCTGTCGAAGCGGAGTTGGGCACCATTGGTGTTGCTGAAGGCAGTTCAGAAGGGGGGCACAGTGAGATCCTCTATACCGATCCTGACCAGGCCGCGCGATTCGTCAAAGAAACAGGCGTTGATACCCTTGCAGTCGCTATTGGCACCTCACATGGCCTTTATCCTGTGGGCAAACAGCCGAAACTGGATATCCCACGACTCAAAGAGATCGCTGCACGGGTGAATATTCCCCTGGTATTACATGGCGGGTCGGGCAATAAAGACAGTGAAGTGGCAGAAGCTATTCAGCACGGTGTAGGAAAAATTAATATCTCAAGCGATATGAAGAAAGCATTCTTTGTGGCGCTCGAAGATGAGATTAAACGCGGCAGTCATGAACCCAGTGAATTGTTCCTGAAACCGATGGCGGCAGCGAGAGAAGTTGTCGCTCACAAAATGCGCTTATTCTCTTCGGCGGGTAAAGCAGAGCTTTACGCTTGAGCGATGGTAGTCAGTGAAGGGTAATGCATCACTCTTCACTTTATTCACTAAGGCCGTAGCGAAAGGTACGGCCCCCTCAAATTATTGATGGCAGATGCCTGCCTGCATAACGAAATAAACGGGTTAGGATTTACTTAACCAACACCTCGGTTAATGCTGTTTTGTCTGCTGCGCGTCGCGCGGTATACCTTGCGGGACATCCATTCATCTCCGCAGGCAGACATGAGCACACATACACGCATCCGCAAATTCAACACCAAAGAAACGTACCCTAACCAAAACCTCGACAACGATCTTTGCCAGGCTGTGCGTGCCGGGAATACCGTTTACGTACGCGGTCAGATTGGCACTGACTTCGAGGGCAATCTGATTGGGCTTGGCGATCCGGCTGCACAGGCCGATCAGGCGATGAAAAACGTCAAGCAGCTGCTGGAAGAGGCGGGCAGCGACCTGTCACACATCGTCAAAACCACCACCTATATTATTGACCCGCGTTATCGTGAGCCGGTTTATCAGGTCGTGGGTAAATGGCTGAAGGGTGTGTATCCGATCTCAACCGGACTGGTGATTTCAGGGCTGGGTCAGCCGCAGTGGCTGATGGAAATTGATGTAATCGCGGTTATCCCGGACGACTGGCAGCCACAAGCAGGAGCCTGATCATGACGTTATCAATTGTAGGACGCTGTGCCGAGACCGGTCAGATGGGTATCGCCATTAGCTCATCCAGTATTGCCGTCGGCGCGCGCTGCCCTTGGTTACGCACCCAGGTGGGCGCCGTTTCCTCACAGAACATCACCTTACCGGCGCTGGGCCCGCGCATTCTTGACCAGTTGCAGCAGGGAAAATCTGCTCAGGCCGCCTTAGCCGCCGGGCTGGCGTCTGACGAATATCATCAATATCGCCAGGTCACCGTGCTGGCGGCTGATGGGCAAAGTGCCTGCTTCAGCGGAGAAAAAACCTTAGGAGTGAACCACGCGCTGAGTGGTGTGGATTGCGTGGCGGCAGGAAATTTACTCGCCAATCCCGAGGTAATCGTCGCGATGGTAAACGCCTTTGAGCGGAGCGAGGGGCACCTCGCCGATCGCCTGATCTGTGCCATGCAGGCAGGTATGAAGGCGGGAGGTGAGGCCGGGCCAGTACATTCGGCTGCGCTGTCGATAATAGCTGAACCAGTCTGGCCTATTGTTGATCTGCGCGTTGACTGGACCGAGGCCGATCCCATCGAGGAGCTCAACACCCTGTGGCAGGCTTATCAGCCTCAGATGCAGGATTACGTGATCCGCGCATTGGATCCCACCAAAGCCCCCAGCTATGGCGTACCCGGCGACGAGTGATGCAAGGAGCTTCTATGGTGACCAGCCGTACGTTACTGGCTCAGTTGGTGGCCTTTGATACCACCAGCCGTGAGTCCAATCTGGCGCTGATCGATTTTGTCTGGCGCTATCTGACCGATCTGGGTGTGAACTGCGAACTGATTCATAACGCTGAGCGCAGCAAAGCCAATCTGTATGCGAGGCTCGGTCCCGCAGGCAAGGGCGGCGTGATGCTCTCAGGGCACAGCGATGTGGTGCCTGTAGATGGGCAAGCGTGGAGCGTTCCGCCTTTTGCGCTGACCGAGCATGACGGCAAACTCTACGGGCGCGGCACCGCGGATATGAAGGGATTTATCGCCTGTATGCTGTCGGCCGTACCGCATTTTCTGGCACAACCTCTCACTCAGCCGCTGCATCTGGCGATCTCTTATGACGAAGAAGTGGGTTGCCTCGGCGTCAGAACCTTGCTGGATGCGTTAGCGCAGCGCCCGGAAAAGCCGGACATTTGCCTCATCGGCGAACCCACCGAGCTGCAACCGGTTTTAGGCCACAAAGGCAAACTGGGCATGCGATGTGAAGTGCAGGGCGCGGCGTGCCACTCTGCTTATGCGTCACAAGGCGTGAATGCTATCGAGTACGCAGCGAAATTGATTCATCGACTAACCGAGATGGGTGAGCGACTGGCTGCTGCGGAAAATCAGGATGCGCGTTTTGATCCGCCTTTTACCACCGTGCAAACCGGCGTGATTCAGGGCGGGCGGGCGCTGAATATTGTGCCTGCAGAATGTAGTTTTGATTTTGAAGTTCGCACCTTACCCAAAGATGATGCGCAACAGGTAGCCGACGAACTGGAGCGTTACGCACAGCGCGACCTGTTGCCCCTTATGCAGGCCGTCAATCGCGACACGTCGATTCGTTTCACATCTATCAGTGGTTATCCCGGTTTATATACTGACGCGGAGAGTCCCGCAGCGCGTTTGATTGCGCACCTGACCGGTACCGACAGCTTTAGCACGGTGGCCTTTGGCACCGAGGGCGGCTTGTTCCATCAGGCTGGTATCCCAAGTGTTATCTGCGGTCCT
Source organism: Pantoea sp. CTOTU50773 (assembly GCF_032082325.1). Classification (NCBI taxonomy): domain Bacteria; kingdom Pseudomonadati; phylum Pseudomonadota; class Gammaproteobacteria; order Enterobacterales; family Erwiniaceae; genus Pantoea; species Pantoea sp. CTOTU50773. Next base: position 11,824 of record NZ_DAMDQC010000016.1, read on the forward strand.
GGCAGTATGGCGCAAGGGCACAAACCCGATGAGTTTATCAGCCTGGAACAGCTGACCGCCTGCGATGCCATGTTGCGGCGGTTAGCGGAGTGGATGTGTCTATAAAGTGACACTGTCACTCATTGCGCAAGCTTATTGAGCCACACCCTTCATTTATCTCGTTATTGTTTTCATCAATCACACATCAGGCTGAAGGGCGCGGTTATCAGGCCGCGCCCAGCCAATTTGCCTGCTTTAACTTTTCCAAACACCAGCTTCAGGAAGCACTAACCGCATGATGCACGCATTCACCGTATGCTGGTGGTAAGCAAAGATAGCCCGTTTCTGGAGAGTCCATGGTCAGTGCAGAAGTCACCCCGTTCCCGCAGCCCGACGTGCTGCATCCTGTAGCCCACAAAGCCAACGTTGCCGTGCAACTGGATGGCGTACTTAAACGCTTTGGCGATGCCATAGCGCTACACAAAATTTCGTTAACCATCGAAGAGGGTGAGTTTATTACGCTGCTCGGCCCATCAGGCTGTGGCAAAACCACACTGCTAAACCTGATGGCAGGCTTTGCCGAAGCAGATGGCGGCGAGATCTTTATTGATGGCGATCTGGTCACCGAGATCCCTCCTTACCAGCGTGAAATCGGTATCGTCTTCCAGAACTACGCACTGTTCCCGCATATGACCGTGGAGAAGAATGTTGGTTATGGTTTGCGTATGCGCGGTGTACCCAAGGCGGAGATCGCTGAGCGTGTAGAACAGGCATTAGCGCTGGTTAAACTGGCGGGCTACGGTCAGCGTAAGCCGCGTGAACTTTCTGGTGGGCAGCAGCAGCGTGTTGCCCTGGCGCGCGCTCTGGTGATTCGCCCGAAAGTGCTGCTGCTGGATGAGCCGTTTTCCGCACTCGATAAAAATCTGCGTTTATCGATGCAGGTCGAGTTAAAAGCTATTCAGCGCAAACTCGGCGTCACCACGGTATTTGTCACCCACGATCAGGGCGAAGCGCTGAGCATGAGTGACCGGGTAGTGGTGATGTCTGCTGGACACGTTCGCCAGATTGGTACCCCGGATGACATCTATCGCCGTCCGCAGGATCCTTTTGTCGCGGGATTTGTCGGCGATGTGAATATCTTGCCAGGCCACTACGCTGGCCGCGACAGCACCGCCGTTATAGAGCTAGGTGGCAATAAACTGCGTCTTCCGTCAGAGCGAGTAAATGCCCATGTGGGCGAACGTCTTGATGTCTACATGCGCCCAGAAAACCTGCAACTGGCACCGTTGAGCCCCCACTCCCTGTTTAGTGCCACGGTGATTACCCATGTATTCCAGGGTGATCATGTGGATGTACATCTTGATGCGCCAGCACTGGGCAGCGCGGCATTATTTGCGCGCCAATCGGGACTCGAATCCCTGACGCGCTGGCCGGTAGGCAGTGTGGTGGGCGTGAGCGTTGATGATGAAGGTGTTTGTGCGTTTAGCGCGGCGAAGCAAGGATAATCGATGTTACCTGAAATGATGAACGCCGTAATAGCACGCCAGCCCGGCGGTCCTGAAGTACTGGCATCAGTCAGCCGTCCTGTGCCGCAACCGGCGGCTGGAGAAGTGTTGATTCGCGTCAGCTGTGCCGGCGTTAATCGCCCGGATATTATGCAGCGTAACGGTATGCCGCTACCGCCAGGCACCACCGATATTCTCGGGCTGGAAGTCTCAGGCACCGTGGTCGCACTCGGCGCGGGGGTCGAATACCCGGCGGTCGGGAGCGCCGTCATGGCGTTACTGAGTGGTGGCGGATACGCCGACTATTGTGTCGCGCGTGCCGAACTCTGCCTGAGCGTTCCGGATAGCTTGCCGTTGGATCATGCCGCTGGCGTGCCGGAAGCCGCATTTACCGTCTGGCATAACCTATTTGAGCTGGGCCGTCTGCAACCGGGTGAAACGGTATTGATCCATGGTGCTGCCAGCGGCGTCGGGACCTTTGCGATTCAATGCGCTCAGGCGTGCGGAGCAAAGGTATTCGCCACCGCGGGCGGTGCCGATAAAATCGCCGCGCTGCAGCAACTCGGTGTTTGTCGAGCCATTGACCGACATCACGAAGACTTTGTTTTCGTTATTGAGGATGAAACCCAGGGCCGCGGTGTGGATGTGGTGCTGGATAACGTAGGCGGCGATTACGTGGTGCGTAACCTCAGCGCTTTGGCACCAGGCGGACGCCACGTGAGTTTGTCGTTTATGCAGGGGGCGAAAGTTGAGCTCGACTTACAGCTGGTGATGCGCAAAGGGTTAAGCCTGACGTCATCCACGTTGCGTCCCAAAAGCGCCGTAGAGAAAGCACGGCTGGCGCAAAACATCAGCAAACACCTGTTGCCACTGATGGCGAGCGGAAAAATTTCCCCGATCATTCATACGACATTACCGCTGGCACAGGCCGCCGACGCCCATCGCATTCTTGAGGCCAACGCCAACATCGGCAAAGTGCTGTTAAAGGTGGCGCCATGATGCAGCTCTTTTACGCCAGCACCTCGGCGTATGTGCGTAAAGTCATGGTCTGTGCACAGGTGTTGGGGTTAGCCGACGCGATCGTGTGGCTGGATTCGGCGGCACATCCTGTCGAACGGGATGAACGCATCGCGGCATTTAATCCTCTGGCGAAAGTGCCCGCATTGCGAACCCATCATGGACTTTGTCTGTATGACAGCCGCGTCATTTGTGAATATCTGAACACGCTGTCACAAGGCACGCTGTTCCCCGCAACCGGGGATGCACGCTGGCAAAGCCTGACACGACAGGCATTAGGCGATGGCTTAATCGATGCCGCTTTATTGGCCCGCTACGAATTTAGCGCGCGTCCGGAAGAGAAACAGTGGCAAAACTGGGCCGACGCGCAGTTAAAAAAAGTCACCGCCGCTCTGGCAGAAATCGAACGACAGGTTTCGCAATTCAGCCCGCAGCCTGATGATATTGGTTTGATTGCAATTGGCTGTGCACTGGGCTATCTCGATTTTCGTTTCGCAACGCTTAACTGGCGTGATAGCTATCCGCTGACTGCCGCATGGTTCGCCCGTTTTGATGCTCATCCGCCAATGGCCGCAACGCGTCCGCACGTTTAATCAGGAGTTTTCATGTCACAGCAAATCTATTTTCTGAATGGACCCAATGCCAATTTGTACGGCCTGGATAAAAACGGCACCTACGGAAGCGAGAGTTTTGTCAGCATCGGCGAACGTTGCCAGCGCCGCGCAGCATCACATGGCGTGGTATTGCACTTTCGTCAAAGTAACCATGAGGGCGTCCTGGTCGACTGGATTCAGGAAGCGCGACAAAACGCCGCCGGGCTGATTATCAATGCCGCCGGTTTGACCTACAGCTCAGTGCCAATTCTGGATGCATTGCTGATGTTTGATGGCCCGATCATCGAAGCGCACATGAGCAATATCTGGAAGCGTGAGCCGTTCCGCCATCACTCCATGGTATCCAAAGCGGCAACCGGTGTGATAGCTGGACTCGGCGTGTTGGGCTACGAACTGGCCATTGATGCGGTGGTCACCCTCATCAAGGCGGATGTGGCATGACAACCCTGGTGTTTTACAGCGAGTTTGACAGTTACTCCGAGTGGTCAGCACTGCTGGCCCCACATCTGCCCGGTGTCACAATTTGCCGAGCAGAGGAGGTTCTGGACACCAATGACGTGCACTTCGCGCTGGCGTGGAAACCGCCGCACGGTTTTTTTGCCCCGTACCGCAATCTTAAGCTGTTGGTGAATCTTGGTGCGGGTGTTGATTCGCTGGTAGGACGCGATGACCTGCCGGATATCCCGATTATCCGCCTGTCCGATCCTGATATGGCCAGGATGATGGCTGGCTATGTGCTGTTCGCGGTGCTGCGCTATGCGCGCGACATCCCGGCATTTGAACGGGCGCAACGCGAGCGGCGCTGGCACTACCTTCATCCTCGGGTGCCATCAAGCGTACGGGTTGGCGTGATGGGTTTGGGAGAGTTGGGGGCTTTTGCCGCGCAGGAATTAGCACGGCAGGGGTTTGCTGTGCGTGGCTGGTCACGCTCACAAAAAAACATTGCCGGTATTGAATGCAGCAGCGGGCTGGCATCGCTGGATGATTTCCTCAGTCAGAGCGACATTTTGGTCGTGATGTTGCCATTAACGCCGAGTACCACCGGTTTGCTCAGCCAACAACGGCTGGCGCAACTGCCAAAGGGGGCGGCCTTTATCAATGTGTCACGCGGCGCGATTGTAGATCAGGCTGCGCTGACCTGCGCGCTACAATTGGGAGATATTGCCGAAGCTACGCTGGATGTGTTTGACCGCGAACCGTTGCCGCCGGAAGATCCGCTGTGGCGTATGGAGAATGTGCTAATCACCCCCCATCTGGCCTCGGTCGCCATTCCCGCCAGCGCAGCGTTACAGGTTGCTGAAAATATTCAGCGCGCCGCGCGCGGGGAAGCGGTATCCAATCAGGTGTTCCCGGAACGCGGATACTAAGCGGGTTCAGGCCACGCGCACCACTTGCGGGTCGAAATAGCTCGGGGCTGCCATGCCCGGAATGTATTGATCGGAGATGAACATCTGGCAACGTTCGGCAAAGGCGTTCACCACCATGGATTGCTGGGTGTTAGCCATGGTGGCATAGCCGAGTTGCATCGGCTTGTTCACGCCTGCCAGACGCACGCGGATCAGCCGTTTGCCATCCTGTGACAGGTGCGCTTTCGGGCGCACGTTGGCAATGCCAAATCCGACGCCGTTGGCCACCATGGCGCGCACCACTTCCATATTGCTCGAGCGCATCACCACATTCGGCGCCACACCCGCTTCACTGAACAGGCCGAGGAAATATTCGCGGCTCCATGGCATATCCAGCAACACCATCGGCATCGTTGCCAGGTCCTGAATGGTTACCGCCGATTGTGTCGCCAATGGATGATGTTCGCCCACCATCACATACGGCGGCAACTGCGCCAGGGATTTAAACGCCACGTCATTGGCCGGCACTAAATCATAAGTGAGGGCGATGTCGATATCTGCCGAGCGTAATTGCTTCAGCAATTGCTCGTGGTTGCCTTCGACGAGGGTGATACGCACGCCAGGAAATGCGCGACCAAAGCCAAACACCAGTTCCGGCGTCAGCATCGGTGCCAGCGTATCCAGACAGCCCACACGCAGAGGACCACGCACGTTGTTGAGTGACTCAGAGGCGATGGTATAGAGATTGTTCATCTGATCCAGAATCAGCTTGGCCTCTTTTAACACTTGATGACCAATAGCCGTCAGGGAGACGCCCTGCGCATGGTGACGCACAAACAGCTGCACCCCCAGCTCAGATTCAATATGTGTAATAGCTGCGGAAATCGACGGTGATGAAACGTGAATACGTTCCGAGGCACCAATAATGCTTCCGGCCTCACCGGACGCGACAAAGTATTCCAGCTGACGCTGGGTGATGCGACTGAGCATGCAGATTCTCCTGGGATCGCCGACGCGATCATGTCGCGCCAGTCATTGTAATAGTCCCGATGACCCTGCATTAATCATGCCAGAGGACGGTTAACAGCATAATCGCCTGACCGCTCCATCACGCCCATTCGCTTCTGCCTCATCACTGGTTAAGAAAATCCGTTGTAAAGCAGCGTCCTTTTTAGCCTCAGAAATTCTGATGCAAGGGCGAGGAAAAGGCTGTTTTACCGAATCACCTCGCGACGGCATTATCCCAGCAACACCAGAAGAGTCCGATAGCACTGTTTTGGTGCATCGCGTTTCACATTGCTGTTACAGCCATTTCATTCATTGGGGACGAGAATATGTTGCGTAAGATTTTTGCCTTAACGTTGCTGACGACGAGTGTATTAACTGCAGGTAATGCAATGGCCGCCGACAAGCTGATTGTCAGCACCTGGGGCGGCAGCTTTAAAGACCTGATTGATGAAACCATCGCCAAAGAGTTCACCAAAGAAACCGGCGTCGAGGTGCAGTTTGTCACCGGCGGCACCATTGATCGTTTGAACAAAGCCAAGCTGGCGGGTGGCACACCGGAGACGGATGTGACCTTTACCACCGCGCACGTCGGCTATCTGTATGCCAACAGCGGCCTGTTTGAAAAGCTCGATATGAGCAAAATTCCTAACGCGGTGAATCTGGTTGAGCAGGCGAAGGTCAGCCCGTATCACCTCGGCGTGTGGGGCTATGTCTATACCATCGGCTATCGCCCGGATCTGGTACCGAAAGGTGAAACCTTCACCAGCTGGAATGACCTGTGGAAACCAGAGCTGAAGGGCACGCTGGCCCTGCCAGATTGGGACCCAAGCCATATCATTGCCGTTTCCGCCAAACTCTCCGGGGCTGATGCCGCACACTGGCAGCAGGGCGAAGCGAAGATGAAAGCGCTGATTCCGAACATCAAATCCTTCTATACCGATGACGCCAACAGCCAGCAGTTGATCTCCACCGGTGAAACACCCGTGCAGGTGATGCTGTCGATGAATGCCTACAGCATGATGGCCGAAGGGGTGAACATCAAACTGGCGATACCGAAAGAGGGTGCCATTTTGGGTGTGGACACCGTGGGCATCAACAAAGGGACCAAACACGCCGATCTGGCCTACAAGTTTATGAATATCGCGCTGAAACCGGAAATTCAGGAGCAGGTGGCGAAGATCTATCGTGGCAGCCCAACGGTGACCAACGCGCATATCGATCCTGAACTGGCGAAATTGCCTGGCATGTTGACCACGCCAGCGCAGTGGAATGCCACCATCAACACCGATCCACAACTGCGTGCCGAGAAAACAGCCGAATGGCGCCAGTGGTTCTCTGAAAACATCATGTCTCACTGATTGGTTCATCACGGGCGGCCACCAGGCCGCCCACAAGCAACACTTTATTCAGGCAGCAACGTCTATGACGAGAAAACCGACATTCTTACCCTGGTTCATTATTCCCGCCACACTGACAGCACTCGGACTGGTTGTGGCCATGTTCGCGGTGATGCAGTTTAGCGTGCGGGCTTATATTCCCGGTTCGCTCGACGTGGGCGGATTTACCCTGGCTAACTTTAACGGACTGCTGAAAAGCATTTACGCCGATGCTTTTATTAACACGGTGATGTTAAGTGCCAAAACTGCCATCTTTGGCCTGCTGATGAGTTACCCATTGGCCTATGCGCTGGTGCGCACGCGCACCACCTGGATCAAATCGACGATTCTGATTATCGCGATTACGCCGCTGTTTCTCGGTGAAGTGGTGCGTACCTACTCGTGGATTATCGTGTTGGGAAACAGTGGCTTCCTGAACAGCCTGCTGCTGGCACTCGGCATCATCTCAAAACCGATTCAGTTTATGTTCACCCAGAGCGGCGTGGTGGTAGCACTGGTGCACGTCACCATGCCGATCATGGTGCTGATGCTGGCCACGGCGCTGTCGCATATCAACCCTGACTATGAAAAAGCGGCAACCAGTCTCGGTGCCGGACCCGTTCGTACCTTATTGACGGTGACGATTCCACTATCGATCCCAGGTATCGTGGCCAGTCTGACCACGGCATTTGCCTGGACCTTTAGTGCTTTCGCCACGCCGCAGTTGATTGGTGGCGGACGCGTAAGCACCGTGGCAACCATGGTGTATCAGCTTGGTTTCTCGTCAATGAACTTCCCGTTTGCCGCCGCGCTGAGTATTGCCGGCTTGATTCTGACCATCCTGCTGCTGATGGCATTGAAACGCCTGACCCGCTTCCTGCACGCTATGGGAGAACATTAATATGACCCGTTCGATGAACGATAAACTGGTGACGCTGGCCGGACGTTTGCTGGTGGCCGCCATCCTCATTTTTGTCATGCTGCCCACCGTTGTGGTGTTTATCTCTTCGTTCAGCAGCACTGCGGTCCTGTTTTTCCCGCCCAAAGGCTGGTCGCTGCGCTGGTTCGAGCGTGCGGTGAATTACGATGATTTTCGTCACGGCTTTTATTCCGGACTGATCGTCACCGCGTGGGCATCTTCGCTGGCAGTGATCATTGGTGCAACGCTGGCGATTGCCATTGAGCGCTATTCCTTTCCGTGTAAGCGCGTGCTGGAAGGCATTTTACTGTCGCCACTGTTTATCCCGCATTTCACTATCGGTTTAGGACTGCTGATGCTGGTCTCACAGCTGGGCCTCGGGCGCGGCTATCCGCTGGTGATTTTCTGCCATATTGTGCTGGTGCTGCCATTTGTATTGCGCAGCGTCTACGTTTCGCTCAAGAACCTCGAACAGCGTATTGAAATGGCGGCAGCCAGTCTGGGTGCTTCGCCACTGCGGGTCGTGTGGACCATTACGGTGCCGTTGATTTTACCGGGCCTGTTTGGTGGCTGGATGTTTGCTGCGATTCTCTCTTTTAATGAATTTACCGCGTCGCTGTTTATTACCACCCAGGCAACACAGACCTTGCCGGTCGCCATGTACAACTATGTGCGTGAATTTGCCGACCCAACGCTGGCCGCGCTGTCAGTGATTTATATTGCG
>NZ_DAMDQC010000016.1:20321-49318 GCF_032082325.1 Pantoea sp. CTOTU50773
AACGGCAGCCATGCTGATTATTTCGAATAAGTTTTTGGGCCTTGGCAAGATATTAAACGTTGAAGCCCGCCACTAATCATGAATCTGTGCGCTTTGGTTTTACCGAAGCGCTGAATTAAAAAAGCTTGCTTAGCGTTAACACGAACAATGATTACGATGATGAATAACCCATCGCGTTAAAATCTATTTAGGGATTCCACATGTCAGTAGAAAAAATTAATACCGTAATTGTCGGTGCAGGTCAGGCGGGCATTGCAATGAGTGAACATCTTTCATTGATGGGTGTCCCGCATATTGTATTTGAGCGTAACCGCATTGCAGAGCGCTGGCGTTCAGAGCGTTGGGATTCACTGGTCGCCAATGGCCCCGCCTGGCACGATCGTTTTCCTTCAATGAAATTCGATAATATTTCTCAGGAAGCTTTTCCTCCTAAAGAGCGCATGGCTCAATATTTCGAAGATTATGCCAAAATGCTCAATGCGCCGGTGCGCACTGGCGTTGAAGTGCATCAGGTTGAACGTCTGCCGGGACGTAGCGGCTTCAAAGTGCTGACCGCTATTGGAGAATTTGAAGCAGATAATGTGGTGGCGGCAACAGGGCCGTTCCAGAAGCCTTCATTCCCGCAAATCGTGCCGGACAGTGCCAACCTGCATCAAATTCATTCCTCTTCCTATAAGAACCCGCAGCAGTTGCCAGAAGGCGGCGTGCTGGTGGTGGGCGCGGGCGCGTCAGGCTCACAAATCGCTGAAGAGCTGGGTAAAACGGGCCGCAAAGTCTATCTGTCGGTCGGCGAACATTATCGTCCACCACGCTCTTATCGTGACCGAGATTACTGCTGGTGGCTGGGTGCTTTAGGCTTGTGGGATGAAGTGAAAATCAAGCCGAAAAAACAGCACGTTGCCTTTGCCGTGAGCGGCTATGAAGGCGGTAAAACGGTTGATTTTCGTCGTCTGGCTCATATGGGCATTACCCTGGTGGGTATTACTCAGCAATGGGATAACGGCGTGTTGAGCTTTGCTGATGGCCTGGCTGAGAATATTGCAGAAGGTGATAAAGCTTATTTCGACGTACTACGTGATGCCGATGCTTATATCGAGCGTAATGGTCTGGATCTGCCGCTGGAGCCACAGGCCTGGGCATTATTATCCGATCCAGACTGCCTGATTAATCCTTTAACGAAATTAAACCTGGCCGAGGCCGGTATCACTTCTATTATCTGGGCGACAGGGTTTAAATTTGATTTTAGCTGGTTGCAGGCGGATGCATTTGATGAGAAAGGCGTGCCTTTCCATAAGCGTGGTATTTCAGCGGAGCGGGGTATTTATTTCCTTGGTTTACCGAATCTGGTGAATCGCGCCTCCTCCTTTATTTATGGCGTGTGGCACGATGCAAAATATATTGCCGATCATATCGTGCTACAGAATGCCTATACCGACTACGAGAAATCGTAAGTTATCTGTGTGTGTATTTGCGTGATCGCAGGCGGCTAAATGTTATTTTATTTGGCCGCTTTTTTTATCAGGTGGAAAAGTGACCATTACCTGTATTGAAGAATTGCGGCAACTGGCGCGAAAACGTGTGCCAAAGATGTTTTATGACTATGTCGATGCAGGTTCCTGGACGGAATATAGCTATCGCGCCAACGAAGCTGATCTACGCCGCATCGAATTTCGTCAGCGTGTCGCGGTGGATATTGCGGAACGCAGCACGGCAAGCCGAATGATGGGGCACGATGTCGCGATGCCGGTGGCGATTGCCCCCACCGGACTGACCGGCATGATCCATCCCGATGGTGAAATTCATGCGGCACGCGCAGCCAAAAAATTTGGTATTCCCTTTACGCTCTCTTCCATGAGCATCTGTTCGCTGGAAGCTGTATCTCAGGCCACGCAGGGGCATCCATTTTGGTTCCAGCTCTATGTATTGCGTGACCGGCAGTTTGTGGCAAATCTGATCGATCGCGCTAAAGCGGCCAACTGCAGCGCGTTGGTGGTGACCATGGACTTGCAGGTCTTTGGTCAGCGCCATAAAGACATTAAGAATGGCCTTTCCACGCCGCCCAAAATGACGCTGCGCAATGTGCTCAATATTGCCACTAAACCGCGCTGGTGCTGGCAGATGCTGAATACGAAGCATCGTAATTTTGGCAATATTATCGGGCATGTAAGCGGTGTGGATAACATTGACTCGATGGTGGAGTGGACGGCACAACAGTATGATCCGCGGCTCTCCTGGAAAGATATCGAATGGATTAAACGGCACTGGGGCGGCAAGTTGATTGTGAAGGGCATAATGGATGCCACTGACGCGCAACTGGCGATCGAAGCGGGTGCCGATGCGTTGATTGTTTCCAACCACGGTGGGCGTCAGCTGGACGGCGTGTCTTCGTCAATTACACTGCTGCCGGAAATTGTGGCGGCGGTCGGCGATCGAATAGAAGTGCATTTTGATGGCGGCATTCGTTCCGGGCAGGATGTATTAAAAGCCATAGCGTTAGGCGCCAAAGGCACCTACATCGGGCGTAGTATGCTGTATGGATTGGGGGCGCTAGGTGAAGAAGGGGTGACCACAGCGCTAAGCATCATCCGTAACGAGTTTGATCTGTCGATGGCGTTTTGTGGCAAAACCAGTGTAGCGGCCATTGATGGCGGGATTTTACGCGTGCGCTGAAAGACGGGGAAATAGCGGGAGGCTAGTCATCCTCCCGCCGCGTCATTAAAACACTTCATCCAGCAATTGATACAGGCGTTTGAAGGCACGCTGCGTCACTTCCGGATGATACTGCGATACGCCAGCATTATCGGCTTTTGGATCGGTGAAGGAGTGCACCGCACCGGCAAAGCTCACCAGCTGCCAGTCAACGCCTTTGCTGTTCATCTCATTGGCGAAGGCGGCTAGCTGCTCGCGCGGCACAAGAGGATCGGCCGCGCCGTCCAGTACCAGCAGTGAAGCCTGGATAGTATGACTGTCATAAGCGCCCTGGGTATCCAGCGTGCCGTGGAAAGAGGCGGCCGCTTTGATGTCCGCGCCGCTACGTGCCAGTTCAAGCGCACAATGGCCGCCGAAGCAGAAACCGATAGCCGCAACCTTATCCGCGTTGACGGGGGCGGTGGTTTGGGTGCGCAATGCGCTGAGGGCTGCCTGCATGCGCGCCACTTCGGCGGGGGTGTCTTTCACTGCCATCATCATCGCACCCGCTTCTTCGCCGTTAGTGGGGCGTTGACCCTGACCGTACAGGTCAGCTACCAGCACCACATAGCCGTGGGCGGCAATGGCTTTGGCTTGTTCAGCAGCATCAGTGGTGGCCCCCATCCAATTGGGCGCAATAACAATGCCCGGTTGAGCAGTGTTATTATCAGCCTGGTAAACTAAATAACCTTCAAATGTCTCGTTGTCCACGGTGTAAGAAAGGAATGAAGACTGGATGTTGCTCATTAATTAAGCTCGCTTATTTTTATTAGCAGATGAAGCCACGACGTTACCGACTATTTTGAATTTAGCAATTGCATGCTGGGCTCACCGCACCAAATGTTAATGTCATATTTAACATTTCACTTCAGCATTAAATTTCTGCCATTTTTGGCTGGGCTTTTCCTCCGCCAAGCGTGCTAAGAAAACTGAGCAGGGTGAATACCGTCATAATGCTCACCATAATCCAGGGCGTACCGTTGTTAAGCCCTGCCAGCAGCAGTGAGGAAACAATCCCACTACCGTGATGCCGAAATAGCTGATATACACCGCAGGCGAACCGACAATAAAGGCGTAAGCAGCAACGTAATAAAAAGTCACGCATAAGGTAAAACGCATAAAGTTTTTATTTTGCAGCAGGGTGCGATAATTACCCATTATTTGCCGAGGTGACGCCGTTACCCTTTTTTCTGCCGGCAGTGTTTCAGGAAGCCAGAGCAGTGATATGAACATCTATGCGCCGACTAACGCCAGAAACCAGAAAATCACCGGCCATTGCGAGTAACGAATGATTTGCCCACCCATTAATGGCCCCGCGATATGGGCAATCGCCATAACAATGATCAGCGTCGACAGCATCTGCGCAGCACGCGTGCGGCTGAAAAGGTCGCGGATCATGGCACGCGCCAGCATCGGGCCGGTGCAGGCGCCAGCGGCCTGAATGACACGCCAGAAGACAATCTGAGGCATGTCGCTGGAGAGTGCGCATCCCGCTGAGCCGACAGCAAAGATAATCATCCCGATATATAGCGGTGTTTTTCGGCCGAGTTGATCGCTAATCGGGCCCCAGATTAGCTGTGCGATGGCAAAGCCAATCAGGAATCCGGTGACCGTCAGTTCCGAATCGCCGTGTAACGCGGCTGACATCGCGGGCATCGCCGGAAGATAGATGTCGGTTGAGAGCGAGGTAAATGCCATCAGCGCGCTAAGAATAATAATAAAAGCGATGCCGGTTTTCATATCCGGAGGATGCGTTGCAGTTTTGATATCCATAGTGTCTTTTTATAAGAAAAGGATGGGGCCTGTGCGGTGCCAGGGCTTGAATACAGTGATGGAAAAGGGATTGCGGGGTAGCTTAACAAAGGCGGAAGGGATTGATTAGGTGCGCCAGTCTACTAGCACCTATGAGCAAAATTCATTAATGGGAGGGTTAATAAGACGAGGGCGCATCACCGCCAGAGCAGTGATGCGCTTTAACGCGATTAAGGCTGTTGTGCTGCCAGTTGCAGCAGCAGCGCTTTCGCCACATCTTCTGAGCTGGCCGGATTTTGCCCGGTGATCAACTGACCGTCTTGTACGACAAACGGTGCCCAGTCCGTGCCTTTTTGATAATGCGCGCCCAGTTTGATGAACTCATCCTCAATCAGGAAAGGCACCACGTCGGTCAGCTCAACGGCTGCTTCTTCGCTATTGGTAAAGCCGGTGACCTGCTTACCCTGAATTAACGGGGCGCCGCTCGCAGCTTTCACATGGCGCAATGCGCCAGGTGCATGGCAGACAAAACCCATCGGCTTACCCGCACGATCGAAAGATTCGATCAACTGGATGGAGTCTGCTGACTCCGCCAGATCCCACAGTGGACCGTGGCCGCCAGGATAAAAGACCGTATCGAAATCCTGCTGATCAATGCTTGCCAACTTCACGGTATTGGCCAGCGCCTGCTGTGCCGCCGCATCAGATTTGAAACGTTCGGTCATAGCAGTCTGAAATTCAGGTAAATCACTTTTTGGATCCAGCGGCGGTTGTCCACCCGCCGGAGAAGCCAACACCACTTCGGCACCCGCATCTTTAAACACGAAGTAGGGTGCGGCGAACTCTTCCAGCCAGAACCCGGTTTTTTTGCCGGTGTTGCCCAACGCGTCATGTGATGTTAGAACCATCAAAATTTTCATTGTCTGTCCTCGATTAATGTTGGTTATTCAGTAATGCAGTCAATGCTGCGCTTTTGTCCTGATAGGGCGCACGCAGCCGTAAATTTGTGGTGCCCGCCTCATCCTGGATCACAATCGGCTTGGCGTGACTGAAACGACGGAATCCGTGAATCCCGTGATACGCGCCGATACCGGATGCGCCCACGCCACCAAATGGCAGGCTGTCGAGAGAAGCATGGGTCATGACATCATTTATCACCAGTGCGCCAGGAGTGGTGTGCTGAGCCATCAGCTTTTGACGCTGTTTATCATGGCCAAAATAGTAAGCGGCCAGTGGACGTGGATGCGCATTGATATAGCGAATCGCTTCCTCTACCTCTCCGCTGTAGCTTTTGACTGGCAGCAGCGGGCCAAAAATCTCTTCCTGCATGACTGCCATCTCTTCGGAGACATTGAGGATCAAATGCGGCGCGATTTTGCGGCTTTGCGCATCAAAGTCCGGCTCACCCGCAGGGGCCAGGCTAACGATCCGGGCACCTTTAGCTCGGGCATCTTCGATCAGACCGATCAATCGCTGATAATGACGAGCACTGATTATGGCGGTGTAATCCACGTTGCTTTGCAGCGTTGGGTACGTCTGATGCATGAACTGCTGTGACGCGGTGATAAATTCCGCTTCAGCGGCATACGGAAGTAATAGGTAATCCGGTGATATACAAATTTGACCGGCGTTAAAGGTTTTTATGGTCAGGGTTCGGGCTGCCGCCATTGCCACATCCGCATCTGCGTCGATCACCACCGGCGACTTTCCACCCAGTTCCAGCGTAACAGGCACCAGATTCTCTGCCGCTGCACGCATCACATGCTTTCCGACGGCGGTGCTGCCGGTGAAGACCAGATGGTCGAATGGCAGAGCGCTAAACGCTTGTCCCACTCTGGCGTCACCCAGAACCACGCTGAGTTCATTGGCGGCGAAGTAACGCGGCACTAACTCCGCCAGTAATGCCGAGGTGTGGGGTGTCAGCTCAGAGGGTTTTAGCATCGCAGTGTTGCCCGCAGCAAACACACCGGCCAATGGGCCAAATGCCAGGTTAATCGGGAAATTCCACGGGCTGATAATGCCAACGACACCTAAAGGTTGCGGTTCGATACGCGCCTGCATACCCGCAACCGGGACTTCGGCGATCTCCGGCTGCATCCACTGCTCCAGATGCTCGGCGGAGTGCTGCAACATGTTGATGGTGGTCATCAGGTCGGCCGCCTGGGTTTGATAGGCACTGCGATGACCAAAATCGGCGCTGATAGCCGCAGTAAACGCAGCATGATTCTCGCGAATTAATGCCACGCTGCGTAATAAGCGATCGCGGCGAAGTTCGGCGCTAGCAGGTTCGTTCTGCAGATGAGCCTGTTTCATTGTGTGCAGCACATGCAGTAATTCTTGCTGAAGTGACATGATTTTTCCCGTGCGTTTCAAGATGTGGGCAGCTTACTCGCGCTGGTGTTTGACGGCTAACAAGGCTATTTTGGCAGGGGTATAAAATAATTTATGGGGCACTATGTCACTGGTTCGCTTACGAACGTTTATGGAAGTGTATCGCCAGCGCTCAATTTCCGGTGCGGCGCGCGCACTGAATCTGACGCAGCCTGCGGTTTCGCAACACATTAGCGGCCTGGAAGTCGCAGTGGGTCGACCGCTGTTTGAACGTCAGGCCCATGGCGTAATGCCGACGGCCGCTGCCGACGATTTGGCCGCTGATATAGGCAACTCTCTGGATACCGCAGAGTCTGCTTTATCATCCGCGCGTGCCCGATCGATGGATGTGAGTGGAACGTTGCAGATCATTGGACATGCTGATTTTATGGCGGAGAAATTATCAAGTGAGCTGCTTCCTCTGCTTGAAAGCGGCATTCGCGTGCATATGCACAGCGGTGATGGTCCGCTCGTTGCGCAGATGGTGATTGAAGGGCACTGTGATCTCGGCGTGACGGCACATCCGGTGACCGATCCACGTTTAAAGGGGGAAGTGATTTTTCAGGACCGTGTGGTTGCAGTGGCTGCACCGGCCGTGGCGGCTCGCTTACACAACAGTGCAGATTTTTCTGCGGATTTGATTAAAGAACCTTTGCTGGCTTATGACCTAAAACTCTCTTTGATTGATCATTGGCTGGATAAAAATCGCATTAAATACCAGACGCTGTTACCTGCGGTAGTTGGGCAGGATTTACGTGGTTTGCGAAGTTTACTCTGCGGCGGATTTGGCTGGTCGGTGATGCCAGCATTTTTATGCCAGGCGCAAATCGCGCAAGGGGAGTTGGTGGTGCTGGACGCGCCAGTGGGGGATACGGAAATTCTCTATCACCTTATCTGGTTACCCAGCGCTCTGCGCCAACCGCGTATTGCCCATGCAAGACAGGCACTGGTTTGGGGGATGAATAACAGCCATTAAGATTTATTATCTAAAGGTTGTGACTGGTAGCTTTTATAATGTTTCCTGACTAGCGGATCGTCAATGTCGCTATAATTGATTTGCCCTTTATCCAATCCATCCAGGCCTTTAATACTACCGATGGTTAAAGGCCATTCGTCCCTGCTATGAATCTCGATAATGAACGGTTGGAGATAACGATCCAGATGTCCTTTCCCAGGTTCACGAATTTCTCTGCTCAATGTGCGAAGGTAATCATCTTTTTTTGTTTTAGACCAGTCGACAGAAAAACCTGCACGGAAGCTTAATTCCATGAAAGTTAGCAAAATTGTACGTCCGTTACCATCGAGGAAAGGGTGAGCAAAAGCCAACTGCCCCATCACTTCTCCTGGCTTTTGACGAAATTTGTCCCTGTCACTGGCAAGCTTTAACGCATACTCCACTGCAAGCTGAATAAGATGTGGATATTCAAATACCGTAAAGTGTTCGTCTTCACGCGCGCCTTTAAAGATCGATAGGTGAGGAACTAACTCGTTTCGGTCTTTTCCTGCCCAGTGATAGAAGTCACCGAAAAGAATTTCGTGAACTTTAAGTATGGAAGAATATTTTACGTGTTTTAGCGTTGATAGGTACAGCAGCGCATCTTCCAGACTCAGTTCGAATGAAAGATGTTCAGAAGCTTTAACTTCATCAGGATCTTTTAAATTTAAGGCATTCTGTAAATAACCCGCTGTTTCATAGTCGCCGAAAGGATCAAAAATCATGCAGAAAAATTCTGTTTAATTTGTCTTTTCTCACGCAGATAGTCGCCTTGCATCTCCAGCGTTTCTGCCTTGGTTAAAATGCCTTTTTTCTTCAGATTAACCAGAAGTTGTTCGATGACATCAAGTTCTACGATGTCATCGGCCAGGCGAGTAATTGCAACAGCCATGCGACTCATACCATCACGGTCAGCCGTTACGTGGTGAACTTTAGCCAGTTCACGTACCTGATTAGCAACACTTAATGATGCAGATTTATTCATGTCTTTGCCTCATTCAATGATACCCAATTTTAGCACGCAGAAGGTTGAGTGTCTGCTATGCGATTTGACCTTATTCCAGACACAAAAAAGCCGGACATTGTCCGGCTTTCTTCATTAGCGCGAAGGAGAATTACAGCGCCATATCCTGCTTAGCGGATTCTGCACGAGGCTTAGCCTGCGTAGGGGCAACGGACTGATCACCCATGTTGATGACCGGTGGTTTGGTCAACTGCAGCGTAGCAGCGGTGTTGTCCCAGACCTGCTGAGTCAGTGCGGTGTTACCGTTCAGTTTCTGGCCGAAGCTTGGAATAATGCCGCGAATCTTCTCTTGCCACTCAGGAGAAGCGAACTGCTCCGGGAACAACTTCTTCATCACGTCGAGGGTGATTGGCGCAGCAGTTGAAGCACCTGGTGATGCACCCAACAGGGCCGCCACGGTTTTCTGCTGATCGGTCACGATTTCGGTGCCGAGTTTCAGCACGCCGCCTTTATCCGCATCTTTCTTGATGATCTGTACGCGTTGACCCGCCTGGATCAGTTTCCAGTCTTCTTTACGTGCGTTCGGGTAGTACTCTTTCAGCGCGGCAAAACGATCGTCGTCGTTCAGCATCACCTGACCAATCAGGTACTTCACCAGGTCAAAGTTATCGATACCCACGTGGGTCATCGGCATAACGTTGCTGGTGGTGGTCGCGCTCAGCAGATCGAACAGCGAACCATTTTTCAGGTATTTGGTTGAGAAGGTGGCGAACGGCCCGAACAGCACCACTTTTTTACCGTCGAGGTTACGCGCATCGATATGCGGAACCGACATCGGCGGTGCACCTACGGAAGCCTGACCATACACTTTCTGCAGGTGACGGCTGGTGATCTCCGGGTTTTCGGTCATCAGGAATGAGCCGCCTACCGGGAAACCGCCGTAATTATCCGCTTCCGGAATGCCGGTTTTCTGCAGCAGTTTGATGGCCGCGCCGCCTGCACCGATAAACACATATTTCGCGTCAACCGAACGGTTCTCACCGCTCTTCACATCTTTGATGGTGACGTGCCATGAATTATCGCTGTTACGTTTGAAATCAGTAACTTCTGAAGAGGTTTCTAATTTGAAGTTCTGATCTTTCTTCAGGCTGCCAATCAACTGACGGGTGATTTCACCGTAGTTAACGTCAGTACCGACTGGCGTCCAGGTGGCTGCCACTTTCTGATTAGGATCGCGACCTTCCATCACCAGCGGAGCCCACTGCTCAATCTGCTTGTGATCGGTTGAGAACTTCATGCCCTGGAACAGGGTGGTTTTCTGCAGTGCATCGTAACGCTTAGTCAGATACTCAACGTTTTTATCGCCCCAGACAAAGCTCATGTGTGGGGTGGAGTTGATGAATGAACGCGGGTCATGCATTACGCCGCGCTGTACCTGAGAGGTCCAGAACTGACGGGAAATCATGAAAGCTTCGTTAATTTCCAGCGCCTTGCTCACGTCGATTGAACCGTCTGCACGCTCTGGCGTGTAGTTCAGTTCCATGTTCGCAGAGTGACCGGTACCGGCGTTGTTCCAGCCGTTAGACGATTCCAGTGCGACGCCATCCAGACGCTCAACCATCAGCTGCTTCCAGCCTGGTTGCAGTTCCTGTAGCCAGGTTCCCAGTGAGGCGCTCATGACGCCGCCGCCAATCAACAGAACATCGGTTTTTTCTGGTGCGTTTTCAGCGTGGACCACTGAAGAAACAAGCAGCGCTGCCAGTGAAAGGGCAGACACGATTTTTTTAGAGTGAGTCATTCTGATCCTGATCTTTGTACTTTGCAGGTGAACGTTAAAATTTCGGTTTGCAAATTAAAAGATTGTTACGAAAAGATTAACTTGTTTTTAGTTAATAAAGTATTGGTGTTAATTACTTAACTTACATAAAACCAATATGGCGGGAATTTAAGCAATGAATGCGAAAGGTAGGGAGATATATCCGTGAGTACTGCGCGGTTATTCTTTATAGCGAGCATCGCGACTTAGGTCAAATAAAACACCATAACGCCAGGTTAAATATTTACTCGCTAACTGGGTGCGCATGGCTGCGCACCACGACGATGACTAAGCGCGAGCTTTAAAATTGCGTTTCAGCGACATACCGTATCCCATCAAGGCGCAGCCAGCAATGAACCAGGGAATCATCTTCACCACGCTAGAATCACTGCCGCTTAAGGATTGCAGATTATTAACCACCAAAATAATCGTCACGCTCATGCACACCATTGACAGTAACGGTGCCCAGAATACGGTGAATGGATTTTCGCTATTCTCCATCCGACGGAAGAACAGTATCACGGCAGCGGAAACGCCCAGTTGTAAAATCAAAATACACAGTGTGGCGACGGCAGAACCGATAGCGAAGATGTGCACCATCGGGTCCAATCCCGCGCTGCCCATACCTGCCAGTAGCATCAGCATGATCACGCTGTGAACGTGGCTGGCATTATGTGGCGTGCCGTTAGTGGGATGAGTTTTGCACAACTCTTTCCAGATCAGACCATCGCGGCTAATGCTGAACAAATACCGTGAAATATTGTTATGAAACGCCAGCGCCGCTGCAAATAAACTGGTGATCAGCAATACCGACATGGTTTCTACAGCCCACTGTCCAACATATTGCCGGGTAATGTTAAACACGAAGTTGCCGGGATCTTTGCTGGCAATCGCGACAATCTGATCAAAACCGTATGCCTGCACCAGTGACCAGCTGGTGAAACAGAAAAATGCCGTGATCAGTAACAAGGCACAAACTGTGGCACGCGGCACAGTTTTATGTGGGGCACGGCACTCTTCCGCATATATGGCGGTAGATTCAAAACCGATAAAAGCGGCGATGGTGAAAATAAAGGCGATGCCAAGGTTGCCCTGCATAAACACCGATGGCTCGAACGATTGGAAGCTGTAAGGACCGACTTTTTTGATTAACAGCATCACGTCGGTGAGTAACACAATAGCCACTTCCGCCAGCATTAATATGCCGAGTAATTTTCCACCGACTTCGACGCGTTTAATGCTCAATACCCAGCATACCAGCACAAATAGCATGCTCAATGCCCACCAGGGAATATGGGCTGAAAAGTGCTCTTCAATAAATAACTGCGTGAAGAATCCCAGCATTGCGACGATGGCTATCTGAATAGAGATATACGCCATCAGCGCTAATACTGACGCGGAAGCGCCCCAGTTTTCGCCGATTCCTTTAGAGATATAGGTATAAAAGGCCCCCGCATTATTGACATGACGGCTCATGGCAATAAAGCCCACGGCGAATAACATCAAAATAATACACGAGAGAATATAAAACACCGGAATGCCACCGCCGTTGCCAGAAATAATCGCCACCGGCAAGCCGCCCACCACGCCTGTCAGCGGCGAGGCTGCCGCGACGACAAAAAAGACCAGAGAAAACAAACCCAACGTATTTTTGCGTAAGCCGGAATCCTTATTCATCGCCAAAGCCCTCAACCGCTAAGAGAAAGTTCTCAGGCAATCTGTGCCGCCTGAGGCCGGTAACATAGCGGCATCATTTCTCAGCTGAGCATCTGGCGGATAGAAAAAATCGGACAGCGTCACAGTGCAACGCTGCACCCTTTTAGTGCTCAGTGGAAACGCAAACGATGGAAATAGGCATCATGCGAAATACGCCGCTGATAATCACAGGGCGTGGTGCTGACAAACTTTTTAAACTCGCGCAGGAAGTGCGACTGATCGCTAAATCCAAGATCAAAGGCCAGATCGCTAAACGATACTTCCTGCTGTAAGTGAATGCTGCCCAGCGCCGACTGGCAGCGCAAAATGCGGCTAAAAGCCTTGGGTGACATCCCGGTATCCTGGCGAAACTGGCGCTGGATAGTGCGGCAGGTGTAGCCGGTCAGCGCTTCCAGTTGATCAATGCGAATGTTGCCTTTCTGCTGGCGCATGGTGTGGATGATCAAGGATGTGACGGCGGAAGCTTTGCGCACCAGGCGCGGCGTGAAACTGGCGTTGAACAAAGCAATCTGCCGCGAAAAATCGCGCGTCTGCACGATCTGTTCAAAGGCTAACCGTGCATCCGGCACCACATCGAGGAAATTAAACTCACGATCGGGAATCTCTTCTGCCATCACATCGAGGAAATCAGGAATGATGCCCGGTGCGAAGCGCACACCAAAATAGTGGTGGTTATGCTGCATATCGGCACCGCGCGCTTCCAGCGTGGTGCCACACACGCGTGCTGCTGGCCGCTGCGCATCGCAATCAAACACGATATCCACGCAGCCGTCGGGAATCGCCAGCGTCATGCTGGCACTCTGCGCCACATCAAAACTGTAGAAATGGGAAATAGCCGGGTTGTCTGACGCAATCAGCGAATAATGCTGCGCGGCGTTCAGCACAAACCATGGCTGCTCGGGTTGAAATCCACTGTGGCGATGGAGAGGCAATTGTGTCATGGCGGGCTCCGCTGCGGGCTATTTACTGTCTGTGTGATGCAAGGGCTGTGCCACGCACGAATTTCGTCATGTCGCAAATATTCAATACAGCTCGACAACCGACGCGCTATTTCTATTTCACCCAGCGAAGACCATCGACACCTAAGACGGTTTTAGCCAGTGAAATCGCTAGTTATGGCAGCGCTCGCCACGGCGGGAAATAGACCAAAAGACTGATTGATGAGGCGACTTATGAGTGATTCAACCCGGATTGATTTTATTTACCTGTCGGAGCAAGACATGATTCGTGCGGGCGTGACCGATATGGCCGCCTGTGTCGATACCATGGAAGAGATGTTTGGCCTGTTGTATCACGGCGACTATCGCATGGCCGGATCCAACAATGATTCACACGGCGCGATGGTGACCTTCCCGGAAAATTCGCCGTTCCCGACGATGCCAAAACCCACTGCCGATCGCCGCATGATGGCGATGCCTGCCTACCTTGGCGGCAATTTCGGCACGGCTGGGGTCAAGTGGTATGGCTCCAACATCGCCAACCGTGAGAAAGGGCTGCCGCGCTCGATTCTGATGTTCACCCTCAATGATGCGGATACCGGCGCGCCGCTGGCGCATATGTCAGCCAATCTGCTGTCGGCGTATCGCACCGGGGCGGTGCCGGGCGTCGGCGCACGTCATCTGGCGCGAAAGGATTCTCGCGTGATCGGTTTGCTAGGACCGGGCGTGATGGGAAAAACCGCTGTTGCGGCATTTATTGCTGTTTGCCCACACATCGACACCATCAAAGTCAAAGGACGCGGCCAGCGCAGCCTCGATAACTTCATTACCTGGGTGCAGGAGACCTATCCACAAATTAAGCAGATAGAAATTGTCGACTCACTGGAAGCGGTAGTGCGCGATAGTGACATTGTCACTTATTGCAGCTCAGGTGAAGTCGGTGATCCCGCCACTTATCCGCTGGTGAAACGTGAATGGGTGAAAGCTGGCGCGTTCCTCGCCATGCCTGCGCTGTGCAATATCGATGAAGGAATGGAGCAGTCGGATGTGCGTAAGGTGCTGGATAACACCGGACTCTATCATGCCTGGTTTGATGAAGTTCCCAAGCCTGCGCATCGCTGCGTGCCGATTATCGGTGTGCGCTTTATGGATATGGTCGCTGAAGGGCAGCTGCAGGCGGAGCAGCTGGAAGATATCGGCAAGATCGTCGCCGGCGAGGCGCCAGGCCGCCAAAACGATAGCGAGATCATCATCATGTCTGTCGGTGGTATGCCGGTGGAAGATGTGGCCTGGGGCACGGTGCTGTATCGCAATGCGCTGGAAAAAGGCATTGGCATCAAACTCAACCTGTGGGAATCACCGGTTTTAAGCTAATCCACTGATTAACAGAGAAAACATCATGACCAATATCATTAAAGTGAAAACCGGTTCGAAATTTGAAGAGCAGGCGAGTTATTCGCGCATCGTGGCCGTGGATAACTGGATTTATGTCTCCAACACCGCCGGTCGCAACCCACAAACCAAAGAAATTCCCGAAGACCTGCGCGAGCAGACTTTGCAGGTGTTTGCCAATATCGAAGCCGCACTGGCAGCCATCGATGCCTCATTACAGGATGTGGTGTGCTCGCGCGTGTTTATTCAGGATCCGGCGGATGTACCTGCAGTGATGGCGATCATTGGTGAGAAGTTCCGCGGAATTAATCCCGCCTCGACAGTGACTTGCCCGCCGCTGGGATTGACCGTTTATAAAGTTGAACTGGAAGTTACGGCCTATCGCGGGGCCGGTAACGCTCAGGTTCAGGAAATTACCGTAGACCTGTAAGGGTGGGAGACGCGCTATGGCACCTGTTATTTCTCCGGTTACGCCTTCGCCAACGTTGCCGGATGCCACCACGGTGGTCGTTATTGGCGGTGGGATTGTAGGGTTGACCGCCGCACTGACGCTGGCGGAGCGCAATATTCCCGTCGTGGTGTTGGAAAAGGGGCGGATTGCGGGCGAACAGTCTTCCCGCAATCTCGGCTGGATCCGTAAAACCAGCCGTGCGCTGGAGGATATCCCGCTGGCGCAGGCCGCTGACCGCTTGTGGGCGGGGATGGCCGCGCGGGTTGGCAGTGACGTGGGATATCGTCAGGCTGGCATTATGTTTGTGGCACGCAACGAGCAGCAGATGTCACTGCATGAAAAATGGTTAAGCGGGGTTAGTGCCGCTGGCCTGGATACGCGCTTGCTCAGCCACGCACAAATTGCAGCACAAGTGCCAGGCGGTGCGGAGAAATGGGCAGGCGGGATTTACACTGCTTCCGACGGGCGAGCCGAACCCACGCTGGCGGCCAGCGCGATGGCGAATGCCGCCATCGCCAGGGGGGCGATTATCATGGATCACTGTGCGGTGCGTGGCCTGGTCACCAGCAACGGCAAGGTCAGTGGTGTGATGACCGAACGCGGTGAGATTCGTTGTGACCAGGTGTTGCTGGCGGCAGGTGCCTGGTCGCGTCGTTTCCTTGGCAATCACGGTATTAATCTGCCGACGCTGCCGCTGATTTGTTCGGTGATGCGTACCAAACCGCTGGAAGGACCGGCCAATATAGCGGTGGGCGCTCCTGACTTCTCATTCCGAAAACACCAGGACGGTGGCTTTATCATCACTCAACGCGGTGCGCTGGATGCGCCAATAACGCTTGATCATCTATTGATCGGCACACGTTATATGCCTCAGCTACGGCAGGCGCGTGACAACCTGCGGATTTCGCTGGGCAAATACTTTGTGAAGGATCTTGCACTGGCACGTCGCTGGCGCAACGATCGGCGTTCACCCTTTGAGCAGGTCCGCACGCTGGACCCTCTTGCCAATCCGGCACTGAACCAGGAAGCGATGCGCAACCTTCGCGCGGCGTGGCCGGTGTTCCAGCAGGCGGAGATGGCGGAGTCATGGGCTGGCGTGATAGATGTTACCCCGGATTCGAACCCGGTGATTGGCCCAGTGGCTTCGATACCTGGGCTAACTTTGGCGACGGGCTTTTCAGGGCATGGTTTCGGGACATCACCCGCAGCCGGGCAGTTAGCCGCAGATTTGGTGACCGGGCATACGCCGATTATCGATCCCGCACCTTATCGCTTCGAACGCTTGCAGTAGCATCATACTTCTATCGGCGGCTGTGAGGTCGCCCATTAAACACACTTCATAAACCATCACTTCACGTACTGTGTTCATAGTCTTAACCACAACTGTATTACCCTAGAGTCTCTAATGACTTGTTGATACTTTTATGTGGGCAATCGCATGGCTAACAAAACACTGTATGAAAAACTGATCGATCAGCATGTGGTACGTCAGTTAGACGATGAAGGGCATGTGTTGCTCTATATTGATCGATCAATACTCAACGAATACACCAGCCCGCAGGCCTTTAGCGGGCTGCGTGAACATCATCGCCCGGTACGTCGTCCGGCGACTATCTTACTCAATGTCGATCACGTAAATCCCACGCGTCCTGAGCGTGACGATGCGATGACCGATGCCGGCGGGCAGCTGCAGGTGGATTATTTCCGTCAAAATGCCGCCCACTTTGGCATCGAATTGTTTGATGTCATGGACCCGCTCCAGGGCATCGAGCATGTGGTTGCGCATGAGCAGGGACTGGTCATGCCCGGCATGGTGATTTCCGCCGGTGATAGCCACACCACCACCTATGGCGCATTTGGCGCGTTGGGTTTCGGCATCGGAACATCAGAAATTGAACATCTTCTCGCCACGCAAACCCTGATTTATCGCACGCTGAAAACCATGCGCGTCACGGTAACGGGAGAGCTGCCTTATGGCTGTTCGGCTAAAGACATCATTCTGGCGTTGATTGAAGATATTGGCGCCTCAGGGGCAACCGGTTATGCCATCGAGTTTGACGGCCCGGCGATTGACGCGCTGAGTATGGAAGGGCGCATGACGCTGTGCAATATGGCTGTCGAGGCCGGTGCACGCGGAGCGATTATTGCGCCAGATGAGAAGGTATTCGCCTACATCCAGGGCAAACCGCAAATGCCAACGGGTGCATTGTGGGAGCAGGCAAAGGCCGAATGGATGACTTTGCGCAGTGATGACGGGGCCAAATTCGACCGTGCGATTGAGCTGGATTGCAGCGACCTTGAACCTAAAGTGACTTGGGGCATCAGCCCGGATCAGACCTGTGCTATTGGCGGCTTTGTACCTGATCCGCAATACGAACCCGATTTGATTAAACAGCAGGCAATACAAGCCGCACTGAAATATATGGGGCTGGAACCTGGCATGCGCCTGTCTGACATCGCCATCACCCATGCGTTTATTGGCTCCTGTACCAACGGCAGAATCGAAGATTTGCGCGCTGCAGCAGCGGTGATTGGCGAGCGCAAAATCGCCCGACACGTGCGCGGGATCATCGTGCCAGGCTCCACACAGGTGCGTCAGCAAGCAGAGGCTGAAGGCTTAGCCGACATTTTTATCAATGCAGGTTTTGAGTGGCGGCAGTCGGGGTGCTCAATGTGCCTGGCAATGAATGAAGATGTCCTGGAACCCGGCGATCGCTGTGCTTCAGGAACCAACCGCAATTTTGCGGGCCGCCAGGGTGCAGGAGCACGAACCCATTTAATGAGCCCGGCGATGGTCGCCGCCGCTGCGGTGGCCGGTCATCTGGTCGATGTACGCAACTTCACGACAGCAGAGGTTTAATATGGACGCTTTTCACAGCATCACCGGACGCATTGCCCATTTACCGGCGGCCAACATTGATACGGATGTGATCATGCCAAAGCAGTTTCTGAAAGGCATCGATCGCCAGGGTTTGGATCGGGGCGTGTTCTTTGACCTGCGATTTTTGCCCGACGGCAGTGCGAATCCCGCGTTTATCCTCAACCAGCCTGCCGGAAAGAACGCGGCATTCTTGCTGGTAGGACCCAACTTTGGCTGTGGTTCCAGTCGCGAACATGCGGTGTGGGGACTCAATCAGCTGGGCATTCGCGCCATCATCGGCACCAGTTTTGCCGGCATCTTTGACGATAACTGCCAGCGCAACGGCGTATTGACGCTAACGCTAAGTGAGGAGGCGTATCAGCAGCTCAGCGCTGCTACCGCTGATGCAGTACACAACCAGATTACGGTTTCTCTGGAAGATAAGACCCTCACCTTCAATCAGCAGGTGTTGCATTTTGAGGTCAGCGCGCTCAAACGTGAGATGTTAATGGGTGGCGGCAGCGCGGTAGACTGGACGCTCCAATACGAGACTGACATTACGCAGTTTGAACATCGGCACTTTGCTCAGCGCCCCTGGCTGCAGCGGGTTAAAGGACCAACAGCATGAGTGACATCAAGGGTTGCGGCGCATCGCCGTTTATCGACGGATTTGCCTTGAAAGCGGTCACGCTGGACAACGGTATCACACTACGCGTGGCAATCGGGGGCGAAGGACCGCCGTTGCTGATGCTGCACGGGCATCCACAAAATCATCTGGCGTGGCGTAAAATCGCTCCGCAGTTGGCGCAAAAATACCAGGTGATCCTGCCTGATCTGCGCGGCTACGGCGACAGCGACAAACCCGCCAGCGACGAACGCCATCTGGCCTATTCAAAACGCGCCATGGCTGAAGATATCAGCCAGTTGATTGACGCACTGGGTCTTTCGCGTGTCGCGTTTGTCGGACACGATCGCGGTGCCCGGGTTGGACATCGTCTGGCGCTTGACCATCCGGAGAAAGTGGCTTGCGGCACTTTCGTCGATATCGCCCCGACTGCCACCATGTATGCGCAGACCGATAAGGCGTTTGCTACGCGCTATTTTTGGTGGTTCTTTCTGATCCAGCCTTACCCACTGCCGGAGACGATGATCGGCCACAATCCGGCCTTCTTCCTGCGAAAACATATTGACGGTCAGCTCAAGACAGCGGGGGCGACTTCAGAAGCGGTATTCAATGATTATTTGCGCTGCTATCAGCAGCCCGAGATGATCCACGCCGTCTGCGAAGATTACCGCGCGGCCGCCACGATGGATTTAGAGCACGATGCAGAGGACAGCGACAAACGCATCGTTTGTCCGCTTCAATTGCTGTGGGGGGAAAAGGGCACGGTCGGTCAGCTATACGATGTGGTTGAAACCTGGCAGGAGAAGGCCATCAATGTGCAGGGCAAGGCACTGCCTTGTGGGCATTCCCCACAGGAAGAAGTCCCGGCGGTATTTTTAGCACAGCTTCAGGGCTTTCTCGATTCTGTGTTATAACCGCTCGATGTTGGC
Source organism: Pantoea sp. CTOTU50773 (assembly GCF_032082325.1). Lineage (NCBI taxonomy): Bacteria > Pseudomonadati > Pseudomonadota > Gammaproteobacteria > Enterobacterales > Erwiniaceae > Pantoea > Pantoea sp. CTOTU50773. Next base: position 39,817 of record NZ_DAMDQC010000016.1, read on the forward strand.
TAACTGCGTAATAGTATGAAGCTCTTGCTTGCCGGGAAAAACGTTCAGAAACCGCTACAGGGCTGGCCCTCTGTCGAAGACCTCTATGTGTTTATCAGCGTGGCGCGTCATGGTGGTTTTGGTCGCGCTGCCGTGGAGCTGGGCCAGTCTCCATCGTATATCAGCAAACGTATCGCCATTCTTGAGAAACAGCTCGACACCCGGCTTTTCTTCCGCACCAATCGGGTGATGCGCCTGACGCCAGAAGGTGAGAAAGCGCTGGAGGGGGCGCTGCAAGTGGTGCAGGAAATGGATGCGTTTCTGAATAATTTTCAGCAGTGGCGCGGTGAATTAACCGGTGAGTTGACCGTTGGCTGTTCGCTGGGATTTGGTCAGACGTATTTATCTGATGCCATTTCAGCCTTTATTTCTCAGCATTCATCTTTAAATATCAAACTCATTTTAAGCGATCGTGAGATTGATTTGATGCAATCCGGCACCGATGTGGATATACAGGTTGGCGATAATCTGAATCACTCTTACATCGCGCGTAAACTGGCCGTTAATCGGCGTATTCTTTGCGCATCCCCTGAATATTTAGCGCGCGCTGGGGCGGTCAATTCGCTGGATGAATTAATTGACCACAGCTGTCTTATCATCAACGAAAAGAACAATTCATTCGGCAATTGGGCGCTGACTGACGGTAAGCAACAGGTATTGTGCCGCCTTAATAGCCATTATTCGTCAAACAGTGGCAAGGTCATTTTAAACTGGGCGTTGAAGTCACACGGGATTGCGCTCCGCTCGGCATGGGATGTGGTGCCTTTTCTCAGCACTGGCGAATTGGTCCATGTTTTACCGCAGTGGTATCAGCAGGCGAATATCTGGGCGGTGTATACGCAACGGACATCGGAATCGCCGCGCATGAAAGTGTTTATTGATTTTCTCGCCGAATACTTTGCAGATAAAAGCCTGTCACAAGAGTGGCAGGCTTAAATGCAACAGCGAAGGGGGGTTAACATTAGCCGTACTCCACTTTGCTATTGATATGGTACAGGGTTGCGGTAGCCGCCATTACATGCTGACCATCGTGGCCCGGCTCATGGGATTCAACATCAGTGATGTGATAACCCACGGCCCCTGCAGCGAGCGTTTTTTTCACAATCGCATCAGTCAGTTCTTCCATCGAAGTGGCCCAGCTCACGGAAGTAAAGCCCACAGGATGAATCGATGATAATTCACGATGGGTCAAATCCGCACGGACTAAAACGGGTTTAACATTTTGCGGTGTGAAAATAGAGATAACGTCATTAATAAGTTCTTTCATGGTCTTACTCCTCAAAATAACTGCTGAGCCGATTTCGAAGCTATGCATTTTATTGTTGATGGTGATTTTATACATTCCGACAGTTGCGCACGGCAGGTAATGAGTGCCGGTAGGCTTAATAAACACCTTTTGAGGTTATGCGTTTTAGCTTTAATTGCTAATTAGTTGTTAAGAAAAGTTCAGCCACAACTCCGTTAAACTTTCGGGAATATTCTTTCATCTGGTTACATTTGTGGCAGGGCAATAAGTTGAATGGGGCGTCATGCACGCCCCATTTTGTTAAAACTCGCGTTGTCCACCCAGTTCGATAACGCGATTGGGTGGAATATTAAATTGCTCATGCGCACGCAGCGCATTGCGTTGGCAGAAGTGAAAGATGCCGCCTTTTATTCTTGCCAGTCCGCGGCGTTTTTTCATCACCAGGGTGTCGTGTGAGGTAAAGAAAGACGCTTCATTCAGCGTGCAGCCAAAACCTTCCAGTCCGCACAGGTGTAAAACCTCCGCCATTGAAGGGACTTCTCGCCAGCCGTATGCCGCGGTTACCTGCCAAAAGGACGGCGAAAGTTGGGTGATGGTGATGCGCTTCTGATTGTGCACGCGTGGCGTATCTGTCGTGCGGATGTTCAGCAACACCACGCGCTTATGCAGCACCCGGTTATGCTTGAGGTTATGCAGCAGCGCCTGTGGAATCTCAAACTCTTTACGCGCCAGGAAGATGGCAGTACCCGGTACACGACTGGGCGGATTGGTTTCCAGTGATTTCACCAGCGCCTGCAGGCTTTCCGGATCGTTGTTCAATTTTTTGATTAACCGATTACGCTCGGTGCTCCAGATCAGCATCAACCCCATCATGGTCAGCGCCATCAGTACCGGAACCCAACCACCTGACAGCAGTTTCATCAGGTTCGCCGCAAACAGCGGCACGTCAATGCTCAGCATACATAGCAGGAAAATCCCCGCCAGCGGCAGTGGCCATTTCCAGTTACGCAGCGCCACCACGCCGTCCAGACAGGCGGTGATCACCATGGTGCCGGTCACCACGATACCGTAAGCGGAGGAGAGGGCCGAGGACTGACGGAATGCCAGCACAATCACCGTTACCGCAACAAACAGCAGCCAGTTCACCACGGGAATGTAGATTTGGCCAGATTCAGTATGCGAGGTGAACACAATACGCATGGGTGGCAGAAACCCCTGACGAATCGCTTGATGCGTCAGGGTGTAAACGCCGGTAATCACCGACTGGGCTGCGATCACCGTGGCGAGCGTTGACAGCACTATCAGGGGAATTTGCCCCCAGCCCGGCGCGAGGTTGAAGAACGGGTTATTGATCGTCTTCGCATCCGCAATCACCAGTGCACCCTGGCCAAAGTAATTGAGCACCAGGGCAGGCATGGCAATCACCAGCCACGCCAGGCGGATCGGCGCTTTGCCGAGATGTCCCATATCCGCATACAGCGCCTCGGCACCGGTAACGGCCAGTACCACCATACCCATCGCGGCAAAGGCGAGCGCTTCATGAGTCAGCAAAAAGGTCAGCGCGTAGCTGGGATTCAGAGCCTGCAAGACCGTGGGGTTGAGCGCAATCCCGCGAATACCCAGTAAACCAATCGAGACGAACCAAACAAACATCACCGGCCCAAATACTTTACTGACTTTTTCCGTACCGTGTTTCTGGATGAAGAACAACAGCGTGAGTATGAGTACCGCCAGTGGGACCACGTATTTGTCGAGTTGGGGTGATACCACCTCAATCCCTTCAATGGCGGAGAGCACCGAAATCGCCGGCGTGATGATGCCATCACCGTAAAAGAAGGCGCCACCCGTCAAACCGGCCAGAATAATGATGTGACCAATCTTCGGACCGACGTTACGACGCGCCAGTGACATCAGCGTTAAAATACCGCCTTCACCATCATGGTCGGCACGCATGACAAAGCAGACATATTTCAGGGTAACGATCAGGGTTAACGCCCAGAAAATCAGTGACAGAAAACCCATCACGGCAGTGGTTGAGATTGATCCATCCGGTAAGATCGACAGGCACTCTTTCAGGGTGTAAAGCGGGCTGGTACCGATATCACCAAACACGATCCCTGCGGCGGCCAACATGCCAGCAGGCAGAGACTGTTTCTCGGTCTGACTCATATATTTCCTGTTTCTTATCAGCGTGGAACGGCGATGGCTGTGTCTATGACGGCGAACATACCTGTTTACCCGAACGGTTAATAGCGGGTGGTGGTTTTGTGACCTGCATTTTTACGCCTGGCAGCGAAATTTTTACGACATTTTTATATCGCGGCGGTTTTTTAATCTCAGAATAGACGAACGGTGAGAAATAAAATGACGGATGGTTATCAGAGATAAACGAAAGCTAACTGGACCGCTTTTTCCCTCACCTTGTGCAGATCGCATTTATCCGCCATTTATCTGCGCTGGCATACATTCGAAGCCACGCTCAATGGACCGTTTTCGTCCAGAAACCAACTGATAGCTGAATACTATGAATACGATTTTAATTACTGGCGCAACCGGATTTTTAGGCGGAGCAGTAACGGTTAACTTATTGAAGAAAAGCGAGAATAATCGACTGTTACTGCTGGTGCGCGGTGATTCACCCACCGAAGGACTGAGTCGGTTGCAATCCAATCTGGCTAAATTTGGCGTGGCACAAAATCTGTTGGATACACTGACCACAGATAACATTCTTATTGGCGATCTCGCGGAACCAGAGCGGTTTACTGCCGACCCGCGTCTGGATAGCGTTACACATGTGCTCAACTGTGCGGCTGTGGCTTCGTTTGGGGCGAATCCTTACATCTGGAAAGTTAACGTTGAAGGAACTTTCACCTTCGCCAGTCGTATGAATCAGGTCAGCGGACTTAAGCGCTTTATTCATGTCGGAACGGCAATGTCTTGTGCGCCGGAAGCTAACACCCTGGTGACCGAGAGCAAACTGAATACGCTGCGCGATCAGCACATTGTTGAGTACACCTGGAGTAAAGCCACGGTGGAAAAAATGATGAGCGAGATGTTACCCGAACTGCCGCTGGTTATTGCGCGTCCCTCTATTGTTGTGGGCCATTCCGATCATGGCTGCACGCCATCGCCGAGTATTTTCTGGGTGTTCCGCATGGCACTGACATTGGGTAAGTTTATGTGTGAGCTGGACGATCGTATTGATGTGGTGCCTGTGGATTATTGTGCAGATGCGCTGGAGCTGTTGTTGACCGCTGAAAACGTCGATAAAAGCATTATTCACATTTCGGCGGGGCTCAACAGCAGTGTCACCTTCGCGGAGATTGATAAAGCGATGGCGAAAGCCTCAGGCAATGTGCCCGTGGGCGAGAGTTATCAGAAAGTGAATTATCGCGAGCTGGCCGAAAGTAAGAAAAACTTCGCGTCGTTATTTGGGCCGTGCAATGAGCGGATTGTGTTGCGCGCCATGAATCTTTACGGCCATTTCTCCAAACTCAACGTGGTGTTCTGCAATGAGAAGTTGCTGGAGTTAGGCATGCCGCCCTCCTCGAAATTTACTGATTACCTGCACCGCTGCGTGACCTCGACACAGGATTCAACCATCGCTGAATTGATGGCAGTGGATTTTAAGTAATAAAAAGCCGCGCAACACGCCTGTTGCGCGGCTTTTAAGCGGCTATTACCAACCCTTGATAATGTCGCCTTTGTAAATCTCGTTAGCTTTATCCAGCACTTCCTGCGACTGGAAAGCCTCTTTTAGCTTCTGCACATTTGCGCTGTCTTTGTTATCTTCGCGCGCCACAATCGCATTCACATACGGCGACGCTTTGCCTTCCATAAACATGCCATCCTTCGACGCGGAGAGGTTAACCAGCGCGGCAAAGTTGTTATTGATGATGGAGATATACACCTGCGGATCGTCGAGAGTACGGGCCAGTTGCGGGGTATCCACTTCAACGATTTTAAGTTTCTTCGGATTATCCGTGATATCCAGCGTGGTTGGCAGCAAGCCCGCTTCGGGTTTCACTTTGATCAGTCCCTGAGCTTGCAACAGCAACAGGCTGCGACCGAGAGTGGTTGCTTCGTTAGAGATGGTGATGGTCGCGCCATCTGGCAGTGCATCGAGCGCTTTGATCTTGCGGGAATAGCCGGCAATCGGGAACACAAACGTGTTGGTGACCACGGCGAACTTATAGCCACGCTCTTTCGACTGCATCTCCAGATAAGGCAGGCTCTGGAAGGCGTTGGCATCGACATCTTTATTGAACAGGGCTTCGTTCGGTTGTACATAATCGTTAAATGCCACCACATCGACATCCAGATGATATTTATCATGAGCGACCTGTTTAACGGTCTGCCAGAGCGCTTCGTCAGGACCGGTGTTAATGGCGACTTTGATGGCATTGTCTTTGTTGTTGTCGCAGGCGCTCAGCAGTGAAACTGCAGCGGCGAGAAGGGTGGTAACGAGTAATTTGTTCATAGTACGAGTCCCTGAGTAACGTAGGAGACGGACTATAATATACGTCTGGACGTCTGTACATCCATGAACGGTGCGTTCGCCTTAAATTTGCTCAGTGCAATTAATCGCCTATACATAGCAAAAAGTAATTAATATCGGTGAATGACATTGCGCATTGCTGATATATCCATCATGAAACCATTTAGAAATTTCACAGCTTTTCGTTATGCCTGGGGTGTAGATTGCACTTTCTGAAGCTGAGATCGATCTCATTTATCAGAGAATCTGCGGGTTTTTCGCAGGTGGGTAGTCACTCGTCATCGGATTTTCTGCAGATTGTAATATTAATATAACTGCATTGTGCATCAAGAGACTTACAAGATAATCTGTTGAAGCAGATTATCTTGTTATAGATCGGGAGAAGGTGATGGAGTCTGTAAAGCGTTGGATATGGAGCAGTTAAACTCGTTTCTGAGTAGCGGTAAACACCCTTCAGTTATTATTGGCTTCAATTTATCCAGTGATGCGTTTTTCAATATGGCAGCATACTGGCGTGAACGCGGCGTCACGATTGAGAAACACGATAACTATTTTGTCGCCAAATCGGACAGTTCAGTGACCACGTCCTGAATCGAAAAATTTCTATTATTCAAAGCGCGAGTTTAATAAAGGCATGCAGATCGCTGATTGCCTGTTCCCGCGCTTCAGCTTCCTGCACCACAATGAGTAAATCCGCATAGCCGTTCAGCATAGCACTGAGCTGACGCGCTACCTGTTCTGCATCAGCCTGACGAAAAACACCTGCATTTATCCCATCACGTATGATGTCGGTCATCAGTGCATGCCACTGCTTTGTTACCTGAGTGGCCAGTTCGGCATAGTCGACTTCCGTAGTGGCTTTTCGCCAAAGTGAGCTGTAAAGCTGCCATACCGCATCCGGTTCCAGCGGCAGATAATCGGCAATAAAGGCTTCCAGTCTTTCATGGAAGGGCAGCATTCCAATTTGCTGCGTAAATTCCTGAAGATCTTTTTGTACGAAGCGCGCGCACGCCTCCAGACTCAATGACGCCCAGCCTGAAAAGTAGTGATAAATGTGGCTACGGGATAACCCCAACTGTGTCGTCAGTTCGCGGGTTTTCACATTCTCTAAACCTTTTTCGATGAACAGTGCCACCGCTGTATCCAGAATCTTTTCACGCAATTCTGCTGTTGTCTCTTTCATCACCACCGCCGTTGACTTTGAGCAAGTGCTCAAATACACTTTTGCCATTTTTGAGCAACCGCTCAAAAGTGGCAATTTGAACGTAATCTAATGCAAATCATACCTGAAAATATATCAAGCGGGGCCTCACGCAGCGCCCTTAATACACTGAAAGTGCTGGCGAAACGTAATAAGAAAAAATTACTGCTAACCATGATGCTGGTGATCGCTGAAAATGTGGTTTACCTGCTTTACCCGTTGCTGGCGGGTTTCGCGATCAACGCCATCATGCATGGCAACGCACTTCACGGCCTGTTTTATGCCGGTTTAGTGATGATTATGTGGTTGATTGGCGCAGCGCGCCGCACCATGGACACCCGCACTTTTGCACGCATTTATGCCGGTCTGGCAGTGCCCGTGATCCTCGCTCAGCGTGAAGAGGCGCACAGCCATTCCGCCATTGCGGCAAGGGTGACGCTTTCACGCCAGTTTGTGGATTTTTTTGAAACGCATCTTCCGATGTTGATCACCTCCGCGGCCTCGATGTGTGGTGCCGTGGTGATGTTACTCACCATTGAACCCTGGGCCGGATTGGCGTGTTTAACGGTTTTGCTGCTGTTTGCCGGATTCTTGCCGGGCTACACACGAAAAAATGAATCGCTTATCGGGCGGATGAATGATCGACTGGAGCGGGAAGTGGGTTTTGTCAGTACCGCAGGCGAACAGAAGCTTAATCGCCATTATCACTTTCTGGCGCAAGTGCGGATTCGCTTGTCTGACCGCGAAGCGATTGGCTATTTGTCAATTGGTATTGCCTCCGCACTGCTGTTTGGCATCACGATCAGCGTGATGGCGTTAAAAGGCGGTATGAGCGCAGGCCATATTTATTCGGTCATGACCTATTTATGGATGTTTGCCATGAGCCTTGATGATGGCCCGTCCTTGCTGGAAAAGTATTCTCAGCTGAAAGAAATCGGTAAACGGGTGAATACCGGGCTGGCAGGTTAATTATTGCAGGCAGCGGATATAACGTTCAGCTGCCTGTCTGACAATGGATTGTGCCTGCTGTGTCATTTCCCGACCGGCAAAAGCGCCATAAATCTGCGAGAAGGTGACCTTATCCAGTCGGTGAATGAGCGTATTCACCGTAGCAGCAGAAAGCGGCAACATGTTGGGATAGCTCCACATAAATGACACGGAATTTGCACCGGGTGTCACTTGCACAACATCACCACTCAACAGCACGCCATCATGTTGCGACCAGTGCAGTACACAGCCTCCTTTAAAATGCCCACCCAGGCGTAATATCGTGACATCGGGCAGTAAATCCAATTCGTCACCTTGCCAGAGATGAATATGCGAGCTCTGGCGCATAATCCATTCCCGATCATCCTCATGCAAATAGATGGGTGCATTAAATGCCGCAGCCCAGTCTTGCATGGTGCTGTAGTAATGGGGATGAGAAATGGCAATGGCATCAATACCGCCGAGTGCGTGTATCAATGATTCCGTGGCGTCATCCAGATTCGCAATGCAGTCCCAGAGAATATTCCCCTGCGCGCTTTGCAGTAAAAAAGCACGTTGGTTGATGGCGAAACTCGGGACAGTTTGCAGGCTGAATAATCCCTTTAGATGCTGCTGCCATTTATTTTGATGTGTGGCACGCAGAGCCGAGAATGCCAGCCATTGCTGCCCTTTGACAGGCACAAACTGCCGCTCGTCTTCGCAAATTTTGCAATGTGAGATGCCTGGATCATCTTCATAAGAAGTACTGCAGGCGGTGCAGAGTTTGCTCATCTGAATGCTCCTTGATACGGTTTGCATTCATTCTAGCCTGGCTTATTAAGTGCGAGCGTGCTGCAACCCATACCGCAGAGAATACCTATGCCGCAGAAGCCAGATGTATTCTCATTTCGCAAGGTATCGTGGGCGTTGCGCTTGCTTAGGCTGGAAAAGAGCAGGGCAGATTAGGCCTGTGGCGGCTGTAACTGATAAATCCACGCTGTGATTTTCTCTCCTTCGAGGGTGGTGACTTCAACATCAACACGATCATAACCCTCCTCGAACTCATCCAGCATTGTCCAGTGCGCGGTCAGATGCTCTGAGAAGAAGAGTGAGCCTTTGACAAGGCCCGCATTGTTGTCCAGCACAATGCCGGGAAAATCCGCTGCCGCGCCCCAGCCGCGTTCATAGAAGATGCCGTTGACCGTTCCGGGCAGCCACTCTCCACCGATACTGTCCAGAATATGCGCATTTGAATGACCTGGTTGCAAGGTGCCGTATACAAATAAAGGTTTCATTTTCCCTCGAAAAATCAAACAAAAGAGTGACTTTAGCGCTCATGAAATGAAAAGTCATCTGAAGGTTGAATTTCATGACCAGACCGCCCGTTATGCCATATAGGGTTCACTAAAATACGGTATTGTGAGCCATCGTATCCGGTCAGGAAAAGATCAATGTTGAATTGTGCAGGCATCTCCCGCAGTGCCATCAAGGGTTATCCGCAATCCGCACAGTTCGATGGCAAGCGTTTCACCAATGCTGCTCCCCGGCAGCC
>NZ_DAMDQC010000017.1:0-48824 GCF_032082325.1 Pantoea sp. CTOTU50773
TGGAAGCCGAAGGCACCGCGTCAGCGGCGCGAGGACGGCCCGGCAGCAGCAGAGGTGCTCTGGCTCGCATACGCGCGCAGTGAGACGCGAGTACGGCCCGGCAGCAGCATAGGCGCTCAGGCCCGCATTCGCGCGCAGCAATGCGCACCGACTACCTCGCGAAATGAATCACGCCCTTAATCAACTCACGATTGTTGATCACCTCTGACTCAAAGGTCTCCGCCAAAGTAGAAAAGTCATAATGACGATTCAGCATGATATCGGCACGTAGCTGCCCACTCGCCATCAATTCGCCGACTTTTGCGAAATCTTCGTGCGTCGCATTGCGACTGCCCATCAACGTTGTTTCACGTTTGTGGAACTCAATGTCTGGAATCACCAAATCACCTTTGTGCAGGCCGACAAACACAATGGTGCCGCCATGACGAATCAGCTTCACCGCACCGTTCATCGCCGCCGGGTTGCCGGTCGCATCAATCACCTTCCCAGCCAGACGCCCACCAAACTCTGCACGTAGCGTGATTTCGAAATCTTCTGCCATCGGGTTGAGGGTCGCGAGCCCCAGCTTTTCTGCGACATGCGCACGTCGCGGTTCGCTGGTATCGGCCACCACTACCTGCGCGCCCGCGGCCGCCGCAATCGCGGCTACACCTAAACCAATCGGTCCGGCACCGACCACCAGCACCTGCTCATCCGCTGCCACCGCCGCACGACGTACCGCATGCGCACTGATCGCAAAAGGCTCGATCAGTGCCGCCGCTTCCGGCGCCACATCATCAACAGCTAACAGGTTGCTGGCGGGTACGCTGAGGAACTCGCAGAAGCCACCATCCTGATGTACGCCAATTACCGAAATATTCTCGCAGCAGTTAGTTTTACCACTCAGACAGGCATCGCACTGCTGGCAGGAAACATAGGGAATCAGCGCCACGCGCTGCCCTACTTTGAAATCCGTTACCCGACAGCCCAGCTCCACCACTTCGCCACACAGCTCATGGCCCAGAACGCGTGGATAGCTAAAGAACGGCTGATTGCCCGCCCAGGCATGAATATCGGTGCCGCAAATCCCGGCGGCAATCGGTTTAATCACAACCTCCTGGTCGGCCGGAGTCGGTTTCTTACGCTGCTGCCACACCATATTGCGCGGCTCGGCAACCACCAGGGTTTTCATTGTTGTCATGGGCTTCTCCTGTGCTGATGTCGCAGTTTTGGCGAAAATCAGCCACCCGCGCCGTTTGCACATGCTGAAGTGTGAGGCAGCGCCCTTTTTTTGGGCTTTGTGTGGTTTTTAATAAATAAAAAACCGGAGAAGCGCATGAGCCGAAGCCTGAATTTACGCCAGAACGTGATCAATCAAATGCTGGAAGGCATCGCTAAACGCCACATCCGCTCTCCGCTGCCACCGCAAGCCGCGCTGGCGGAAATGTTCAATATCAGCCGCACCACCGTGCGCCATACCCTGCAGCATCTGCATGAGCGCGGCGTACTGGATAAAGTTGAAGAAACTTACGTTATCGTGCGCGATCCCAGCGAAGAGGATGGTTTTAGCGCATTAACGCCGCCGATCGATCAACAAGCGCGTCTGTTTGAACAGGCGTTTTTTAATCTGATTAACCAGCGACAGCTGATGCCCGGCGACAGTTTTAGTGAGTTGCAACTGGCACAACAGGTCAAGGCCAGTCCGGTAGTGGTGCGCGAGTTCCTGCTGCGGTTTATGCGTTACGACCTGCTGGAACCGGTGAAGCGGGGTCACTGGCGCATGAAAAAGTTTGATCAACTCTACGCTGAAAACCTGTTCGAACTGCGTGAAATGCTGGAAACACATGCACTTACCCGCTTTCTCAACCTCCCCTCCAGTGATGAGCGCTGGATTCAGGCGCGCGACCTGCTGGATCGCCACCGTGCCATGCGCGACACCATCGCCAGTAACTATCGCCACTTTGCCGCGCTGGATAAAGAGATGCATACGCTGATTCTGTCAGCGGCTAATAATCCGTTCTTCAATCAGTCACTGGAGATCATCTCGGTGATTTTTCATTCACATTATCAATGGGATGAAACAGATTTAAAACAGCGTAACATCGTGGCACTGGAGGAACATATGGCGATTCTGACTGCGCTAATTAGCCGCCGGGATGTTGAAGCCCTGTGCGCGTTACATAACCATCTTGGTACGGCGAAGTCATCGATGATCCGCTGCATTCGCCAGTACAATTAAAAACCGATTAAAAACCACAATTCTGAAGCGCCCGCACGAATCTGAAACATCCTCGCAACATCCCAACCGGTTTACTTCTAGTCTCCAAAGCAATCTGTTGTGGCAGCACCGTTTCGCTGCCGCAGGACCCCAATCCTCGATAACGATAAGACCCCATACCTGGGAGGTTGCAATGGAAAATACATCTGCACGTGGCCGTGACGCCGCGCCAACATCCGCCGTCGATGGACAAGACTTTGTCCCGGCACGCGGCGATGTGGTGCGCTCACCGCGCATTAAGAAGATTCAGATTACCGCCATGTTGTTGCTGCTGTTTGCGGCCATCATCAACTATCTCGATCGTAGCTCGCTGTCAGTGGCCAATATGACCATTCGTGGAGAACTGGGTTTATCCGCCACCGAAATTGGTCTGCTGCTGTCGGCGTTCTCGCTGGCCTACGGCCTGGCACAGTTGCCTTGTGGTGCGCTGCTGGATCGCAAAGGTCCGCGCATCATGCTAGCGCTCGGCATGTTTGTCTGGTCACTGTTCCAGGCCGCTGCCGGTCTGGTGCATAACTTCACGCAGTTTGTGCTGGTGCGTATCGGATTGGGAATTGGTGAAGCGCCGATGAACCCGTGCGGCGTTAAGGTGATCAACGACTGGTTCAACATCAAAGATCGCGGCATGCCGATGGGGATGTTTAACGCCGCGTCGATGATTGGCCTGTCGATTGCGCCACCGATTTTGGCCGCCATGATGCTGGTAATGGGCTGGCGCGGCATGTTCGTGACCATCGGTGTGCTGGGTATGTTCCTCGCCATTGGCTGGTATGTGATGTACCGCAACCGCGACAACAGCAAATTGAGCGGTGAAGAGATTCACTATCTGCAAGCGGGCAGCGTGGCATCACGCAAAGAGCCGCTGAGCTTTGCCGAGTGGCGCGGTTTGTTCAAGCAGCGCACCATGTGGGGCATGATGATTGGCTTCAGCGGCATCAACTACACCGCGTGGCTCTACATTGCCTGGCTGCCGGGTTATCTGCAATCGACCTATCATCTGGATCTGAAAAGCACCGGGTTGCTGGCGGCGATTCCATTCCTGTTTGGCGCCGCGGGCATGTTGCTGAACGGCTATGTGGTAGATGCCTTGGTGCGTCGTGGAATGGATGCAGTGAAAGTGCGTAAGGTATCGATTGTCAGCGGCATGCTGCTGTCTGCAGCCTTCACCACTTTCGTCACCCGTGCAACAGACACCGCCAGTGCAGTGACGCTGATTGGCATGGCGCTGTTCTGCATTCACTTTGCCGGGACATCTTGCTGGGGCTTGATTCACGCTAACGTTACCGCACGTATGACGGCATCGGTGGGCAGCATCCAGAACTTCGCCAGCTTTGTGTTTGCCTCGTTTGCGCCGGTGATCACCGGTTGGGTGCTGGATACCACCAAGTCATTCAGCCTCGCGCTGATGATTTGTGCAGGCGTCACCGTGGTGGGTGCGCTGGCTTATCTGCTGCTGGTGCGTAAACCGATTACGGATGGGGTGTAAGTCGTCAATTGCGCGATAAACCGCATCGCTAGGGCAGGGTGCATATCTTTGTAGCGCGATGAATCGCGCCGCTACGGCAGAGCGCATGTTTTTGGTAGCGGCGCAATTTATTGCGCAATCAGTTCGTAGCCAGTTCGCCGTCATTTACAGGCTAAAAAACCGCGTTTCACACTGCCGCGCGATCTCCCACAGCTTATTGCGAATCACCTGTTTCAACTGCAAGGTCGATTGCGATTGTGGCTGGTCGCGGCGGCTGATCAGCATCACTTCAAACGGCAGCGGTTGTGCCACCGGCAGCAGTTTTAGCTGGTCGGCATAGCGGCAGGCGGTAAACAGATCCACTACGCCCACACCGCCGCCTGCCAGCACCATATCAGCAATCACCGAATAGGTTTTGATCGACAGCGACACCGCCGGGTCCAGCCCTTTGTCACGCAAAGCGCGATGCAGCACGCGCCCAAGTGGGTCTTGGTTCTGCATCATCAACAGGTTGTTGGCACACAACCACTCCAGCGTGGCGGGTTCGTTATGAGTGTGATGCTGCGGCAGTAGCGCCACCATCGACGATTGAAACAGCGGTTCCGCCAGCAGATCGGCATCGACCTGCTGACCAAACACCAGCGCGAAATCGAGCTGGTTATCCATGATCATCTGGCACAGCGTGCTGAAGTGCTCGGTCACTAACTCCACACTCACCGACGCAGCCTGCTGTCGCCAGTTAACCAGTGCGGGCGCTAATACCATCTGACCAAAAGCGTGTGCAGCTCCCACACGCACCGTTTGCCCCTCGCCGCGCCGCAACTGCTCGGTAAGTTGGGTGATGGAGTGTAAACGCTGGTAGAGATCTTCCACTTCGGGCAGTAAACGCCGACCTTCTGCGGTGACCACCATCCCCTGCGCACGCCGTTCAAACAGGGCAAATCCCAACTGCTGCTCGGCGTGCGTTAAGACGCGGCTGACATTTGGCTGCGACACATTGAGCAATCGCGCCGCCGCACTGATGCTGCCGGTCTGCACTATCGCCTGAAAAACCTCAATGTGTCGCAATCGCATAATTACTCGCCCCAGGTCGCTTCAAGCACGCGCAGCCAGTTGCCGTGGCAAATTTTTTCCAGCAGTTCGCGCGAATAACCACGCGCCGCCAGCGCGTTCACCACCAGTGGGAAACCGGCCACATCTTTCATGTCGCCTGGCATGGTGGCACCATCCAGATCCGAGCCAAAGCCGACGCCATCTTCACCGACTTTTTCCAGCAGGTATTCCACATGCTGCACGATGGCATCCACGGTGGTCGGCGCATGACGATCGCCATCTTCACGCAGGAACGGCACGGCGAAGTTCACGCCGACAAAGCCGTGGGTTTCTTTAATGGCCGCCAGCTGGCGATCGGTAAGGTTGCGCGACTGCGCACTGATGACATGGGCATTGGAGTGGCTGGCCACCAGCGGCGCATCGCTGATCTCTGCGGTATGCCAGAAGCCCTTCTCATCCATGTGCGACAGGTCAACCATGATCCGGCGTTGATTACAGTCGCGCACCAGTTGCTTGCCCGCCGCCGTTAAGCCGTTGCCGACATCCGGCGATGACGGATACAGGAACGGCACGCCCTCACCAAATTGATTCGGACGACTCCACAGTGGCCCCAGCGTACGAAGACCGCTGGCATACAGGATATCCAGTAGCTCGCCGTTGGTATCCAGCGCTTCCGCCCCTTCCACGTGCATCACCACCGCCAGCACGTCCCTGGCCATACAGTCGCGAATATCGCGCACGCTGCGGCAAATTTTCACTTGCCCCTCTGAGGCCTGTTCGATGCGCAGCAGCAACGCCAGCATCGAAAAAGTGGCATCACGCGCAGCGCCAATAATTTCCTGAGGAAAATCTGAGAGGTCTGGCGCACTTCTTGCAATCAGAGGGTGAGACGGCACCCAGGTGGCAAATATCCCACCTACCATATTTCCTTGACGGATACGCGGCAGGTCCATCTGACCGCGTCCAGTACCCTGCAGGAAGGCCTGCACCGCGTTGGGTTGATGGTGTTGCCAGAGTTTATTGAGCACATCGTTGTGACCGTCAAAGACCGGAATATTGAAGATGTCAGACATGTTGTATCGATTCCATGTTCGGGAGAAAGCGCAAGTTCTGCCTGCTGGCGGGGCAAATTGCACCAAAAAGAGGCAAGACTTCACGCATGAAACAAATGACTTAATCCCATTATTAATCCTCTCGCACAGCGGGAAAGTCAAGACAAAAAACAGCAAAATAACTAAATTTAATTTTAATAATCAATAACTTGGAGTTGTCATGGTAACCAGAAGACGTTTTCTCGCAGGATGCGCCGCCGTCCCTGCTTTTTCCTATCTGAGTCTCAACACCGCCTTCGCTGATACGCCACCGAGTATGTTCGTGATGGCGATGCAGCTGGACAACATTACCAGCCTCGATCCCCATGAAAGCTTTGAAGCCACCGGCGGCCAGATTTGCGGCAACATGTATCAGCGCCTGGTCACGCCGGACCCGCAGAAAGCCGATAAAGTGATTGGCCAGTTGGCGAAGAGCTGGGATGTGAGCAGCGATAACAGCACCTATACCTTCCACCTCGACCCGGCAGCGAAATTCGCCGATGGCACAGCGCTCACCGCAGAAGATGTCGCCTATTCGATTGAACGTATCGTCAAGCTGGATAAAAGCCCGGCCTTTATCATTAACCAGTTTGGCTTCACTAAAGACAATGTGACGCAGATGGTCACGGCGAAAGGTGCGCATACCGTGGAGATGAAACTCGGTGCACCCGCAGCGGAAACCTTCCTGCTGTATTGCCTCTCCGCCACCGTTGGCAGCATCGTGTCGAAGAAGGCCTGTGAAGCCAATCAGCAGAACAACGATTTCGGTAATGCATGGCTGAAACAGCACAGCGCCGGTTCGGGTGCCTTCACTCTGCGCACCTGGAAAGCCAGTGAAACGGTGATCCTGGAACTGAGCCCGCTGTATGCCGACAAGAGCAAAATTAAGCGCGTAATCCTGAAGCACATCACCGACCCGGCCGCTCAGGCGCTGATGGTGAAGAAAGGCGACGTGGATGCGGCCTACGATCTCACCACCGAGCAGTTGTTGCAGGTGAAGAACGACAGCAACGTGTCGCTGGTGAATCAGTCGCTGTCAGCCATCATGCTGATGTCCTGCAACACCAATAATGAATACCTGAAAAAGCCGCAGGTGTGGCAAGCCCTGAAGTGGGCGCTGGATTACGACAGCATCCAGAAGAACATTCTGTCGATGAGCTTTATTACCCATCAAAGCTTCCTGCCGAGCGGCTTCCCGGCAGCGCTGGACGACACCCCGTTCCATAAAGACGTGGCGAAAGCCAAATCGCTGCTGGCAGAAGCGGGTTATCCCGATGGATTTGAGATCACCCTCGACCACTACTCAATGCAGCCGTATCCCGATATCGCTCAGGCGATCCAGACCCAGTTGGGTGCGATTGGCATCAAAGTGTCATTGATTGCCGCCGAAAACCGCCAGGTGTTGACCAAGATGCGTGCGCGTCAGCATCAGCTGGCGCTGACCGTGTGGGGCGCGGACTATTTCGATCCAAACTCCAACACTGAAGCCTTCTGTGTGAATACCGACAACAGCGAAAATGCCCGTAGCCGCACGCTGGCCTGGCGCTGCAGCTGGTCAGATGAAGAGTTCAACAAACTGACTGAGCAGGCACTGCACGAGCCGGATCCGGCGAAGCGTATTGCCCTCTATCAGCAGATTCAGCAGTTGGGCCGTGAGAAAAGTCCGTTCATCTTCATGATGCAGAAGACCAAGAATGTCGCCTGTGGCAAAAACATCTCAGATGTGCACATGACGGTACTGGAGCAGTGGCCATACGATCAGGTGAAAAAAGCCTGATGCCTTTACTGAAGAAAATCGTCAGCACCCTGGGAAGCCTGGTGCTGACGCTGTTTGGTCTTTCTGTACTGACCTTCTTTATCGGCCGGGTGATGCCTACCGATCCGGTGCTGGCGGCGGTGGGCGATAACGCACCGCAGTCCGTGGTGGATCGCGTGCGCCTGGAAATGGGGCTGGATCAGCCCCTCTACATTCAGTTCGGCCACTACCTCAATCAACTGCTGCACGGCGATCTCGGGAAATCGGTTCTCACCTCAAACCCGGTGACCACCGATATTGCGCGCTTCTTCCCGGCGACCATGGAACTGGCGACTGCCGCGATTATTATCGCCGCGCTGGTCGGTATTCCGCTGGGTGTCTGGGCCGCCGTGCGCCAAAGCACCTGGGTCGATCAGACCATTCGCGTGGTGTGCCTCGCTGGACACTCACTACCGGTGTTTGTGCTGGCGCTGCTGAGCCTGCTGGTGTTCTACGCCGTGCTCGGCATTGCGCCGGGTCCAGGACGGCAGGACATCATCTGGCAGGATATGGTGCCGCAGGTCACCGGCTTTCTTACCATCGACTCATTGCTCGCCGGTGAAATGGATGCCTTCTGGGATGCGCTGGCACACATGGCGCAGCCGGTCTTGATCCTTGCCTACTTCAGCATGGCCTACATCACACGTATGACGCGCACCTTTATGCTCAATGCCTTGAGCGGTGAATTTGTGATCACTGCGCGTGCGAAAGGGCTGTCATCGCGCCGGGTGATCTGGCGGCATGCCTTTCCGACCGTGGCGGTGCAACTGGTGACGGTGCTGGCGCTGACCTACGCCGGATTGCTGGAGGGCGCGGTCGTCACCGAAAACGTCTTCTCCTGGCCCGGCCTCGGCCAGTATCTCACCACCTCGCTGATGAACGCCGACATGAACCCGGTGGTCGGCGCCACGCTGCTGGTCGGCACCGTGTATGTGCTGCTCAATCTGCTGGCTGACCTTCTCTATCGACTTTGGGACCCACGCGTAAAATGATCTTCTTCTCTCGTGACTGGCTGCTGGACGATACGCCAGCCAATCGCCGTCAGGCGGTGTGGGGCCGACGCTATCGCTTGTGGCTCAGCCTGCGCAGCAACCCGCTGGCGATGGCCGGATTAGCAGTTATCGCCGTCATGCTGTTGCTGGCGCTATTTGCCCCGTGGCTGACGCCGTTTGATCCAGGCGCACAGCATCTGGAAAACCGTCTGGCGGCTCCTTCTGTCGCACACTGGCTCGGCACTGATGAACTCGGCCGCGATGTCTGGACGCGCATTATCTATGGCGGACGCACCACGCTTGGCATGGTGATCGCCGTGGTGCTGCTCACCGCCCCGCTCGGCCTGCTGATTGGCTGTATCGCGGGCTATGCCGGTGGCATTGTGGATAAGACGCTGATGCGTATCACCGACATCTTCCTCGCCTTCCCGCGTTTGATTCTGGCGCTGGCGTTTGTGGCCGCGCTGAAACCCGGCGTGGAGAGCGCGATTCTGGCAATTGCCTTAACCGCCTGGCCGCCGTACGCGCGTCTGGCGCGTGCCGAAACCATGCAGTTCCGCCACAGCGATTTTATCGCCGCCAGCCGACTTACTGGCGCGTCACCGCTGCGCATCATCCTGCGCCACATCATGCCGCTGTGCGTGCCGAGCCTGATTGTGCGCGTCACGCTGGATATGAGTTCCATCATCATCACCGCCGCCAGCCTTGGCTTCCTGGGGATGGGCGCGCAACCGCCTTCACCTGAATGGGGCACCATGATTGCCACCGCGCGCCGCTTCCTGTTCAGCGAATGGTGGGTGCCGCTGATGCCGTGTATCGCCATTTTCCTGACCTCACTGGCATTTAACTTTCTCGGCGACGGTCTGCGCGACGTGCTGGATCCTAAGGAGCGCTAAATGCTGGTGGAAATTGAAAACCCGCGCATTGCCTTCCGCAGTCGCACAGAGATCTTTGAAGCGGTACGCGGCGTCAGTTTTAGCGTGGGCCGCGAGAAGTTTGCCATTGTTGGCGAGAGCGGATCGGGCAAGTCGCTGACCGCACGCTGTTTGATGCAATTACTTCCGGGCAATGCGGAGGTGACCGCCGACGTATTGCGTTTTGACGGTATCGATCTGCGCGGCGCCAGTGAAAAAGTGCTGCGTCAGATTCGCGGCAAACGCGTGGGCTTCATCCTGCAGGACCCAAAATATTCACTCAATCCAGTGATGACCATTGGCCAGCAGATCGCAGAAGCCTGGCGCGAGCATAAAGGCGGCAGCCGTAAAGCGGCAATGCTGGCAGCGATTGATCTGCTGGAGCAGGTGAAAATTCGTGATGCTGCCGCGGTGGCGAAGCGCTATCCGCATGAGGTTTCCGGCGGGATGGGCCAGCGCGTGATGATTGCCATGATGCTGGCACCGGATCCGGAACTGCTGATCGCCGATGAGCCCACCAGCGCGCTGGATGCCACGGTACAGGCAGAGATCCTCAAGCTGATTGACGATCTGGTTTCCGCGCGCGGCATGGGGTTGATTCTGATCAGCCACGATCTGCCTTTGGTGTCGCACTTTTGCGATCGCGTGGCGGTGATGTACGCCGGGCGCATTGTCGAATTGCTGGACGCCGGGCAGTTACAGCAGGCTCAGCATCCGTATACGCGCGGCTTACTGGCCTGTTTGCCGTCGTTAAAACATCCGCGCGAGCGCTTACCGGTATTACAGCGCGATGCGGCGTGGCGGGAATAGCGCAATGCCCATCAACACGGTTATACCCCCATGCCCGCTTTACGCCCGCAGGATGCGTATGGATGCGTACCGTTCAACGAACGCACAGAATTTACAGGCAGCTTCATGATTGAAATTGATAACCTGCGCATCGCCTTTGGTGCGCATCAGGTAGTGAAAGGCGTCAGCTTCGCGGTCGCCAACGGCGAAAGCTTTGGCATGGTCGGCGAAAGTGGTTCGGGCAAATCCACCATTCTGCGCGCCCTCGCCGGACTCAATGCCGATTGGCAAGGCAGCATGAAATTTGGCGGCATGGAACTGGGCGCCAAACGCAGCCGCGCGTTCTATCGCCAGGTGCAGATGGTGTTTCAGGATCCGTTTGGTTCGCTGCATCCGCGTCAAACCATCGACCGCATCCTGCATGAGCCGTTGCTGGTGCATCAGCTCGATCGCGCGGAACAGCGCATCAGCCAGGCGCTGAGCGAGGTCGGCTTACCGGCCGCTGTGCGTTTCCGTTATCCGCATCAGCTTTCGGGCGGTCAGCGTCAGCGCGTGGCGATTGCCCGCGCGTTGATTGCCGAGCCAGAAGTGCTGCTGCTGGATGAGCCCACGTCGGCGCTGGATGTGTCGGTGCAGGCGGAAATCCTGAATTTACTCAGCGATCTACGCACTGAGCGCAAACTCACCTACATTATGGTGACGCATAACCTCGCGGTGGTGACGCATCTGTGCCAGCGCATTGGGGTGATGCAGCACGGTGAGATGGTGGAGCAGCTGAGCGCGGAGGATTTACGCGCGCGGCGCATCCAGCATCCGCATACCGCTCAACTGTTTGATCTCAGCATGACGCTGGAGGAACCGGCATGACCGCGAACGGGCAACAGTCTGCTGATATCGCACCACTTTTCGCTCTCAGCATGACGCTGGAGGAACCAGTATGACCGCGAACTGGCAACAGGCCGCCAAGGTGGCGCAGCAGATAACACAAGGCTGGCAGCAGCCCGGCGCACCGGGTGGTGCGATAGTCCTGTTTGATGCCCATCATATTCACTCGACACACTGCGCCGGTCTGGCCGATCTGGCGCAACAGACCCCCTTCAGCGCCGACAGCGTGGTGCGTTTTGCCTCGATAACCAAGCATCTGTTTGCCGCGCTGGTCACCGGGCCTGGCCGTCGCTACCTGCAACTCAACGATAAGCTGGTGCAGCATCTGCCGCAGCTAACAGGCGCCAACGGCCAGATCACTGTCGGCCAGGCGCTGGACATGAGCAGCGGCTTGCCCGATGTGCGTGAAACCCTGTCGCTGCTCGGCTTGTCGGTGTACAACGCCACCAGCGCTGCTGATCTGCTGGATTTTGTCGCACAGGAAGGCGATCTCAGTTATCCGCCCGGCAGCGAGATTTCATACACCAACACCGGCTACCGCCTGGTGGAAGAGGCGCTGAAAGCCAAAGGTCTGCTGTTCAACGATCTGCTGCAGCAATATATCTGCGAGCCGCTGGATATCAGTTTGGTCGCGCCGGAAACCTGGTTCGATATCGTGCCGGGACTGGTGCCGGGTTACTGGCAAAACGGCGCGCAGTGGCAGCTCTCCAGCGCTGGATTGCATCTTTCCGCCTCGGGCAGTGTAACCGGCAGCGTCAATCATCTGACGCGCTGGCTGCAAAGTCTGCTGGCGGACAGCGGACCCGGCGCGGGGGTGCTGCAACGCCTGAGCGCGCCACGCTATCTCAATGACGGCCGTACCAGCGGCTACGGGCTGGGTATCACCAGTTCCACGCTGGGCAGCCAGACGCTGTTCGGTCACGGCGGTTCGCATGCGGGTTATAAAAGCTATTTCCTGCTGCATCCGGAGCTGAAGCTGGGCGTAGCGATTGTTGCCAACCGTGAAGATGTGGCGACCTCAGAAAGTGCACTGCGGGTGATGGCGGCGCTGCTGGATCGCTCGCTGCCGGAGAAAGGGCATGATTTGACGCCGGGCTTATACGTGGCAGAAAACGCCGCCGACTGGCTGGAGATTCAGGGTGTGACCGCGACCTGGCTGGGTGCCGGTGAAACGCTGTGGCGCGCCGATCCGCACGGAGATGCGGTGTCGCTTTCCAGCACTTTCCCGATCAAGCTACGCCATGATGGTAAAGCGATTGTCGGTGAGATTGGTCATGCGCCGCGCCGTTTTGTGTCGGTAGAGGCGGACAGCGCCAGCCTTGAGCATCTGCAAGGCCGCTGGTTTGCACATACCTGGCGCAGTGAAATGGTGATTGAGGGCGATCGCCTGATTATGGGCATCGGTCCGGCAGCGATTCATGCCAGTTTGCAATCGCTGGGCGGCGATCGCGTGCTCGCCACCGCGCAGGATGGCCCCTGGGAGAAACGTTTTGTGATCGCGCGTGAAGGTGACAAAGTGCGGCTGGTGCTCAATCGCAGCCGCGTGGTGAGATTTACGCGCTAAGCGGTCGTCGTCTGGTCAATTCAACACACATCAGTCAAAGCTGCCATTTTTATAAATGGCAGCCTTTTTTCTTTAAACCACTGTGTGGCGCAGACGACCAATTTTTTCGATCTCGACTTCAATCACATCGCCGGGGAACATAAACAGCGGTGGCGTGCGTTTTTTACCGACGCCGCCTGGTGAACCGGTGATGATCACATCGCCTGCTGACAGCGGGCTGAATGCCGAAATGTATTCGATGATTTTCGCCACCGGATGCACCATGCTGGCGGTGGTGTCGTTCTGCACTTCACGCTGATTCAGCCAGGTTTTGATCGCCAACTGCTGCGGATCGGGGATCTCATCTGAGGTGGTCATCCACGGACCAAAACCGCCAGTCTGCTGCCAGTTTTTTCCGGCGGTAAACCAGGTGAACTGCATGTCACGTACGGTGGCATCCATAAAGCAGCTGTAACCCGCAACGTGTTGCAGCGCATCGGCCGCTTTAACCTGATAGGCAGGCTGACCGATAATCACCGCCAGTTCACCTTCGTAATCAAATTCCTGGGTGGTGGCCGGTTTTAACAGCGGCTGCTCATGCCCCGCCAGGGAATCCGCGAAACGGACGAACAGCGTCGGCGCTTCGATAGTCTCGGCAAACTCTTTACGCTTGTCCGCGTAGTTCATGCCGACACAGAACACTTTCCCAGGATTTTCCACTACCGGAAGGAAACGAATGGCGCTGAATGGTTGATCTACTGGTTGAGAACGAAAGGCTTCCAGGTCGCTGACCGCGCCGCGTTGTAACAAAGATTTCAGGTCCGGGCATGCCGCGCCGAGGCGTGAACCGACGTCAATCACGCCCTCTTCCCGCACGATTCCGTAACTTTTTCTTTCCTGGTCAATAAGATAAAAACTGCAGAGCTGCATGACTGCCTCGTTGTTATATATAAATTGCGCGCAGGTTACCAAAAGCCAGCAGGAAATGCGGTACGACCTGCCAATAATGTGCCTAAGCGTTGATACGTGATTGCTAATCTATTGATTGCCATCCATGGCAACCCTGCGAGCATCCGTCAGGTACGCAGTCCTGGCAACCCTACGCGCATCTGTAGGGTGCGCACCAACATTACGACTGCGTACTCGCCAGATAGGAGAATGCACTCAGCAGGCTGATCAATGTGCCCATCTGCTCGGCGCGATAACCCACGGTCACCGCATCAATGCGCGTTACACCGGGAATCAGACTGAACAAATCCGCGAGCACCGGTTTGCTGGCTTGTAACTGCATCTCATAAGGTGCGGTCAAACGCGTGGTACTGACCTGGCGCGCACGCTGTACCGCCGCAGTAGCGGCGGCACGAATGGCGTTTTGTGCGGCTTGCGGGCTAATGGACTCCGCGCAGGTGTGGGAAATCGCGCGTTTCACACAGACGTAATCCACTGACGGATAGTGTTCGGCGATCCAGCCTTGTAGTTGATCGTCCCCGCTCACCAGCCACAGCGGTGTACCCTGTTCGGCGGCGGCGGCAGCGTAGATATCGCTTTCACCCATCACTTTACCGTTGATATGGATGCGCCAAAACGCACGGCCGTTGATGGTGTGCGCCAGCACGCCGGGCTCGCCCGCCGCGCTGTGATAGCCGATAAAGAACAGGCCATCGAAGCGCTGCTGCTCAATGCCCTCCACCATCGACAAGCCACGCGGCTTGCCTTGCACCATGCGCGCACGCGGATCGATGTTTTCCGCGCGCAGGTTGGTCATTTGCGCATGGCTGTCGGCCACCACCACTTCGGTGGCTCCGCCAGCGAAAGCACCGTCGATGGCGGCATTCACTTCCTGTTCCATCAGCCCGCGTGCCAGCTGGTGTTCCGCATGGCCGGGTGAGCACTGTTCCGGACGCATCACGCCCGCGATACCTTCAATGTCAGCAGAGATGAATATTTTCATAAGTCAGGCAAATTCCATGCGGGTTGGAACACGGTCGCCATAAATGGCGACACTACGGGGAACAGTGCGTCAAAGGCCGCTTTCAGGCTGACCACAGGCGCTGCTGTAAGAGGCGCCAAAAATGGCGACATTACGGTTAACTTAACGTCAGAGGCGGCATTCAAGCTGAACACAGGCGCTGCTGAAAGAGGCGCCATAAATGGCGGCCCTACGGTTTGGCCAATTCATCCAGCACCTGCGTCAGTGACGGACGATGATGGCCGCGAAAACCAGTGACCGCTTCGGCACTTAATAGCGCATCCAGCACCGCGTGTTCAGTGGCATCAGCGGCGGCGGCAAGCAGCGGTTCCAGTGCCGCATCTTCCGGCGGGTTTGGCTGCGTTTGCGTGGAGAAGGCCACGGCAATATCGCCTGATCCATGTCCCCAATAACTGCCTAAACGGCCTAATCCGGCACCGGCGCGTTTAGCGATACGCTTAAGCTGGCGCGCATCCAGCGGCGCATCGGTGGCCATAATGATGATGATGGAGCCGGCATCGCGCTGCGGTGCCAATTCTGGCATCAGCGGTCCAATCATGTCACCCATGCGCACACCATCCAGCGTGAACGCATTCAGTGCCCCAAAATTAGCCAGCACCAGCACGCCCAACGTCGCGTTCAATGAAGGAATTGAACGCGATGCGCTGCCAATCCCGCCTTTCAAACTGAAGCAGCTCATGCCACGTCCGGCACCGACGCTGCCACGGGCGAAATCGGCCTGCGCCGAATCGAGCGCGTCCTGCACCATGGCTTCGGTCACCGCCAGCGCCTGAATGTCATTCAGCCAGCCGTCGTTGCACTCCAGCGCCAGCGGATTGACGGTAGGCAAACTGCGACCCAACTCCGGGTTACGGCTGATGGCGTCACGCACCAGTGTGGTAAACAGCGTGCCGACTGCCAGCGTGTTGCTGAGCAAGATCGGCGTTTGCAGCACGCCCAACTCTTCGATTTGCACCAACCCGACGGGCTTGGCAAAGCCATTAAAGACCGCCGCGCCGCAGGGTAACGGCTTGAGAAACAGGTTATCGCCTGGCGGCACAATCGCCGTCACACCGGTTTGTCTCTCACCGTCTGCCAGCGTGTGATGGCCGACGCGCACGCCGGGCACATCGCTGATGCGGTTGGTGGCGCCGCAAGCACTGCGTGGTTGCCCGAGCTGGCGTTCAGTGCGCCAGCGTTGCAGCAGTAGATCACGCTGCAGTTGTTGAAAATCCATGTTTAGCTCTTCAGTTTGGGATCGAGCGTATCGCGCAGCGCATCACCCAGCAGGTTAAACGCCAGCACAGTAATGAAAATTGCCAGGCCGGGGAACACGCTGACGTGCCATAAACCGCCCATCATCATGCTGCGGCTCATCGCCAGGATATTTCCCCACTCCGGCACATCCGGTTCCGGGCCCAGGCCAATAAAGCTGAGGCCCGCTGCCGTTAGAATACTGGTGCCGATACGCATGGTGAAATAGACAATCACATTGGAGAGCGTGCCGGGCAGAATGTGGCGCAGCAGGATCACGCGATCGGGCGCACCGGCGCAGCGCACCGCTTCGACATACGCAGCCTGTTTGAGCGACAGCGTCGAGGCGCGCACGATGCGGGCAAAGACCGGCACGCTGAACACCGCCACGGCGATAATCACGTTATTCAGTCCCGGACCGAGAATCGCCACCACCGCAATCGCCAGCAGCATGCCGGGAAAGGCAAACAGCACGTCGGAACCGCGCATGATCAGCATGTCAATCCAGCGACCGTAATAGCCCGCCAGCAAGCCGAGCAGCACGCCCACCACCATGCCCAGCGTCACCGACAGTACGCCGACGTAAAGCGAGATGCGTGCGCCAAAGATGATGCGGCTCAACAGGTCGCGTCCCAGATCATCAGTACCCATCCAGTGTGCCGCTGAGGGCGGTGATGATAAGGCCATCCAGTCCGGTGCCATCGGGTCCCATGGTGCCAGCCAGGGCGCGAAGATCGCCACAATCACCAGCAGCAGTACAAAGCCGCCGGAGACCAGCGCCAGCGGATTACGCACAAAGGCGTGCAGGAAATCGCGCCACGGCGAGCGGATGGTTTGTGGTGTTGCGGCAGAGAGAGATTCTGTACTCATCACGACTCCTGTCGCAGGCGAATGGCTGGATTGACCACGGCATACAGCAGATCCACCAGCAGGTTAATCACAATAAATTCAAACACGAACAGCATCACCAGCGCCTGAATCACCGGCTGATCTTGTGCTTTGATCGACTCGATCAACAGCCAGCCCAAACCGGGCCAGTTGAAGACGCTCTCCACCACGATCGATCCGCCGAGCAGAAAACCGAACTGCAAGCCGAGCATGGTGATCACCGGGATCAGGGCATTACGCATTACGTGCTTCCACGTCACCAGCCGATTGCGCAGCCCTTTGGCTTTGGCGGTGCGCACATAATCTTCCTGCGCCACTTCGAGGAAGGCGGAACGAGTGAAGCGCGCCATCACGGCGGCCACCGAGGAACCCAAAGTGATAGCAGGCAGGATAATGTCGCTGGCCTTGTTGAACCCGCTCACCGAGAACAGGCCAAAGGGCATTGCAACGAACTGGATCAGCAACAGACCCAACCAAAAAGTGGGCATTGAGATGCCGCCGACGGCGACGCTCATCAATGTCCAGTCCTGCCATTTACCGCGTTTCAGTGCGGCCAGTACACCGAGAAACAGGCCGAGGATTACCGACCAGGCAAAGCCCGCCAGCGCCAGCCACAGGGTTGGCATAAAGCCTTGTTTGATCACTTGCAGCACCGGCTGTTGCGTGCGGTAAGTGACGCCGAGATCGCCACGTAGCAGCCCACCGATCCAGTTAACGTATTGCTGCGGCAGCGGATCGTTGAGTCCGAGATGCTGGCGCGCGGCTTCGACCGCTTCGATCGGGGCGTCTGGACCGGCGTAAATGCGCGCCGGATCGCCGGGTAGCAGCTTAATAAAGCCGAACACCAGCAGCGAGACCACCAGCAGGACAGGGATCATCTCCAGCAGCCGACGAATAATGTATGCGAACATGCGCTTCCTTTAAATTGGGGACGCCCTCTCCCGTTTGCAGGAGAGGGTTAGGGTGAGGGATTAACGCCCTGCCTTACTTAAATGCCGCCTGGGTGTAGAGGAAGTTGCCATCTGCCAGCATCGATACGCCGGTCAGGTTGCTGCGCTTGCCCACCAGGTTATCTGGCGTGCCGAGGAAGGCGACGGGCGCATCTTTCCACAGCATTTTCTGGGCTTCCGCATAGGCTTCACCGCGCTTAGCCGGATCGGCGGTGGCTAACCCACCAGCAATGGCTTTATCCACATCCGGATTGCTGAAGTACGAAACGTTATACGAGGTCGGTACCCAGGATTCGGTGGCATACAGCGGGCGCAGCGCCCAGTCCGCATCACCGGTCGAGGTTGACCAGCCGCCGTAATAGAGGTCGAATTCGGCTGCTTTAGGATCCTTCACGCCCCACAGTTTGGCGTTGCGCGTACCGGAATCCATTGGCGTCACCGTGGCGCGAATGCCCACCGTTGCCAGCTGGGCTTTCAGCACCTGCGCCGCGCGCACGCTGGCGGTGGTGTTGGTGGTCCACAGTTTCAAATCCAGACCGTTCGGATAGCCGGCAGCTTTCAACAAGGCTTTGGCTTCATCCGGGGCGTAGTGATAATTCGGTTCGCTCTGCTTCTGATAGAACTGCACCCCTTCCGGCATCGCGGACGAAGCGGGTTTACCCATGCCAGCAAACGCCACTTTCAGCCACAGATTGCGGTCGATGGCGTAGTTGATCGCCTGACGCACGCGCACATCCGCCAATGGTTTGTGGTGAGTGTTGATCGCCATGTAGTAGAGATAAATACTCGGATCGCGCTGGATCGCTAATTTGCTGTCGCTCTGCACAGTCGCGATCAGATCCGACGGCAGCGGCCAGATCGCATCCACCTGTCCTGATTTCAGTGCGGCAACGCGGGTGGCATCTTCCGGACTTGGCGAGAAGGTCACTTTATCCACCTTCGGCCAGCCTTTCTGCCAGTAGCCATCATACTTCACCAGCGAAACGGCCTTGCCCGGCTGCCAGTCAACAAACTTGAACGGACCGGTGCCGACCGGATGCAGGCGCAGCTGTGCTTCTTCCGGGTACTGTTTGAGGATCGCCGGGCTCCACATCACCGCTGACGGGTGTGCCAGGGTGTTGATGAAAGCACCAAAGGATTGGTTGAGGTCAATTTTCACCTGATCCGTCGCCAGCACCGTGACGTTGGCAATCATCTTATACAGGCTGTTGCGCTTCAGGCCTTTGGTCTGATCGGCGAGGCGATCGAGGTTGGCCTTGACCGCTTCAGCATCAAACGGCGTACCGTCCTGGAAAGTGACACCTTTGCGCAGCGTCAGGGTAAATTCGGTGGCGTTGTCATTATTGGTATAACCGGTCGCCAGCCAGGGTTGCAGTTTCATCTGCGCATCGAACTGGAACAGGCGTTCAAAGATACCGCTCTGCACCGAATAGCTGACGTTATCCGAGGTATCGTGAGGATCGAGACCGGTGATATCGGCATACATCGAAATGCGCAGATCCTGCGCCTGCGCGGCGGCGGCCAGCGCGAGGGTCAAGCCAAAAGCCAGTGACGAACGGCGAAAAAGGGTTTTCATGAAATCTCCTGGTATTGAGCGTTAGCGCGATGCAATGTCGTCAGCGACCCAGTGTTGCGGTGCAACCTGGCGATAACGGGGTTTGGTGACCGTTTCGCCCAACTTGCGCAGCGGCGAAGGAATTTCGCTATCTTCGAAAGTACGGGTCTGACGGTTCTGTGGATCGGCCACCGGCACCGAGGCCAGCAGACGTTGGGTATACGGATGTTGCGGTTGGTTGAACACCGACTGACGCGGGCCAAGCTCGACAATCTGGCCGAGATACATCACCGCCACGCGGTTAGCGATACGCTCCACCACCGCCATGTCATGCGAGATGAAAATCCACGCGACACCAGTCTGCTTTTGCAGGTCCATCATCAGGTTCACCACCTGCGCCTGGATCGAGACATCCAGTGCCGAGACGGCCTCATCGGCGATGATGACTTTCGGTTTCAAGGCCATGGCGCGGGCAATCGCAATACGCTGGCGCTGGCCGCCGGAAAACTCATGGGGATAACGCGTGGCATGTTCGGGCAACAGACCAACGCTTTTCAGCAAGGCTTCAACCTGCGGCGTGGCTTCTTCCAGCGATTTCACCAGACCGTGCAGCAGCAGCGGCTCGGCAATGGTGAAGCCCACGGTCAGACGCGGGTTTAAAGAGGCGTAGGGATCCTGAAATACCATCTGGATTTTGCGGCGCAGCGGTTGAAACTCCGCCTCTTTCAGATTAGCGATTTCATTGCCCTGGAAATGAATGCTGTCAGCCTGACTCTTGATCAGGCGCATCAGCGCGCGGCCGGTAGTAGATTTGCCGCAGCCGCTCTCACCCACAATCGCCAGGGTTTCACCCGGCCACAGGCTGAAGTCGATCTGCTCCACCGCATGTACTTGATGGGTCAGGGCTGAAAAGATGCCACTGCGAATCGGGTAATAGACTTTTAAACCGCGCACATCCAGCAATGGCGTTTCGTCATAACGGGCGGTGCGCTGCTCACCGCTATCGGCGGGCTGAGTGGCACCCAACAGTGGGAAGCGCTGCGGCCAGCGTTGCTCGCGCATGTCACCCAGTTTCGGCACGGCAGCAAGCAGCGCTTTGGTGTAAGGATGCTGTGGCGCGTTGAAGATGTCCGCGACCGTCCCCTGTTCCACGACTTCGCCGCGCAGCATCACCACCACGCGGTCGGCAATTTCCGCCACCACGCCCATGTCATGGGTGATAAACAGCACTGCCATCTGCTTCTCGCGTTGCAGGTCGCGCAGGATGTGCAGAATGCGCGCCTGCACGGTGACGTCCAGCGCGGTAGTGGGTTCATCGGCAATCAGCAGCTGTGGATCGCACGCCAGCGCCTGCGCAATCATCACGCGCTGGCGCATGCCGCCTGACAGCGAGTGCGGGTAGCTTTTCATCACGCGATCGACATCGGCGATGCGCACCTGGCGCAGCAGTGCCCGCGCACGCGCATCCGCAGCGGCTTTGTCGCACATCTGATGGTCACGCAGTGCTTCCGTCAACTGATCGCCCACCCGCAGTACCGGGTTGAGCGAGGTCATCGGCTCCTGAAAAATCATCGCCATTTCGCGCCCGCGCAAGGTGCGGCGTTGGGTTTCATCCAGCGTTTCCAGCGTGTGGGCTTTACCCTGACGATCGCGGAACTGCATGCTGCCGCGATCGATACGGCCTGAAGCGGCCAGCAGGCCCATCACCGCCAGCGAAGTGACCGATTTGCCCGAGCCGCTTTCACCGACCACGGCGACGACTTCACCGGGATAAATGGCAAAACTGATGCCTTTCAGTGCCTGATTTACGCCGCTGCGGCCGCGAAACGAGACGCTAAGATCCTGTATCGCGAGTACCGGCGCGGGACCGGCAACGCTGGCGGCGTTGGGGGTAAGTAAAGTGTCCGTCATCGTTGCCTCTTGCGGTTACAGCCAGATTCGGCCTTGAGCGTAGGAAAGGAAGGGTGAGCTATCGGCGGCCAGCCAGATGGGGCCATCAAGATCCACGTGTTCTGCAGCAATCGCCACCGGCAGCGCAGCTTCCATTGCGAGTGAGGAGCCCAGCATGCAGCCGACCATCAGACGCATATCCAGCTTTTGCGCTTCTTCGACCATCGCTAAGGCTTCAGTCAGGCCGCCGCACTTATCCAGCTTGATGTTGATCATCTCGTAGCGATTACGCAGCTCGGCGATGTCTTCACGCGCGTGGCAACTCTCATCGGCGCACACCGGGATCGGGTGGTTAAACCGTTGCAGATCCTGGTCTTGTCCGGCAGGCAGCGGCTGTTCAACCATGGCGATGTTGTACGCTTGCAGCGCGATAAGCAGGCTTTGCAGATCGACGCCCGACCAGGCTTCGTTGGCGTCAATGATCAAGGTGGCACGTGGCGCAGCCTTTCTGATGGCCGCCACTTTCTCTAAAATCTCGTCACGATTCAGTTTGATTTTCAGCAGGATGGCACCACGCGATACGGCATCAGCCGCCGCAGCTGCCATGTTTTCGATGGAGTCGAGGCTTAAGGTCTCCGCCGTGATCACCGAAGGCGGTGCAGTGCGTACGCACTGCTGCCACAGTGTCTGCTTCGCCAGCGCGGCATCAAGGCGCCACAGCGCACAGTCCAGCGCATTACGCGCTGAACCGGCAGATAAACGGCTTTGCAGATCGATTCGGCTTAAGCCCGCTTCGACATCCTTACGCATCACTTCCAGCTGCGCCTCGACGCTATCTGGTGTTTCATCGTAACGCGGTGTCGGCGTGCACTCGCCACGACCAATAAAGCCGTTCTGCTCCAGCGTGACGCGAATGACAGTGACGGCGGTACGCGTGCCACGCGAAATAGCGAAAGGACGCGCCAGCGGCAGCTCCAGCACTTCAATCTGCATGCGCCGCATCTTAGCCACGCTCCTGCAGCAGGGCGGCGATATCCGCGATACCAAAACGCACCGGATCGGTGGCCGGCACGCCGAATTCGGCGCTAACGTCCGCACAATAGGCGCGAGCTTCTTCTTCGCTGTAGTTGGAGGTGTTGATGGCAAAACCGGCCAGTTGCACATTATCGCTGGTGACATCGGCCGCGCGCAGGTTGGCCTCCACGCAATCTTTCAAACTCACCATCGGCTGATGCGGTAAATGACGCATGTGCGGACGGCCCATTTCGTGACACATCACCAGCCAGTGCGGCTGCGCACCGTGAATCAGACCCATGCTGACGCCCGCATAAGAAGGATGGAACAGCGAGCCCTGACCTTCAACGATATCCCAGTGGTCGGCATCATTGGCGGGTGACAGGGCTTCTACAGCACCGGCGATGAAATCGGCAATCACCGCATCAATCGCGATGCCTTCACCAGCAACCAGAATGCCGGTTTGTCCGGTGGCGCGGAAATCCGCCTTCATGCCGCGTTCACGCATTGCCGCTTCCAGCGCCAGCGAGGTGTACATCTTGCCGACTGAGCAGTCCGTACCGACAGTAAGTACACGCTTACCTGTACGCTTTTTACCGCTGCCAACATTCAGTTTTGGACGCATATGGCGCAGGTCAAACAGCTCAACGCCAAACTCCTGGGCTAACGCCACCAACTCTGGCTCATCTACCAGGCGATGGTGCAAGCCGCTCGCCACGTTCATGCCCGCTTTGATCGCGCCTTTAACGGTATCAAGCCAGTGCTCCGGCAGATAACCACCGGCATTGGCGGTGCCCAGTACCAGCGTTTTCGCGCCACGTTCTTTTGCCGTGGCGATATCGAGTACGTCCAGACCTAAGCTGACAGTACAGCCCGGCAGTTTAATTTCGCCGACGCACTGCTCAGGGCGCCAAACGTGAATGCCGCGCGCCGTTTTAGCGGCCAGTGGATCGGTGACATCGCCAAGGAACAATAAATAGGGTTGAGGGATCAGCATGATGTTTCTCGTTTCAGACGGGTTAGAGGGTCTGAATCGACTATTCCATGCGGGTTAAGAGGTGACGAATGCTTGTTTGGTAGCGGGGTATAACATCAGGCTATAGCCAGATCCAAAACTGATGGTTAAGGGTACTAAGCCATTGATAGAGAGAAAATTCGAGTCGATATTGAGCGGGGGAGATAAGAAAATCATTGATAACCACAGGTCGATCCCTGACCGCGATTATCGAGGGTATAAGTGCGATTAATGCAGTGCGCCTGGTGGGACGTGCTTGAAAGTCTCAACATATGCACGAAACACGTAGCGGAAAAAACGTTTCATTGGATACCTGGCTCAAAAATTGTTGAAGAAATACGCGAAAAGTATAACTAACGCGCGTTTTTCACGCAATTATATTTGAGCCAGATCACAAAATGAGGGGTTTGGCAGATGCCTGAATTAGCCGAAGAGGTTGAGATGTTGATTAAGGATGGTGCAGCCGATGCTGATCAGTACCAGTCCACCCAGCACTTCCGCCCATTTACCCATCACCGGACCGATAAAGCGACCCACCATCACGCCAGTCGTGGCCATGATGGTGGTAGCGGCACCAATGGTCAGCGCGGTAAGCACAATATTCACCTGCAGGAATGCCAGGCCGACGCCCACCGCCAGCGCATCAAGACTGGTGGCCACCGCGGTCAATGCCAAGACCATAAAGCCATGACGCTGTGGTGCTTCGCAGGGTTCATCCGCCGTCTGACGGAAACCTTCCATCATCATGCGGCCGCCAAGAACGGTTAACAGGGCAAAGGCCACCCAGTGATCCCATGCCATGATGTAGCGACTGGCCGCCAGGCCAATCGCCCAGCCAATCAGCGGCGTCAGCATTTCAATCACACCAAAGATCAGGCCGGTGCGCAGCGCTTCTTTGAAGTTCGGGCGATGCAGCGACGCGCCTTTGCCCAGTGCTGCGGCGAAAGCGTCCATCGACATACCAAAGGCCAGAATCAGAGTTGCGATAAATGTCATGGGTTTTCAATCAATGCCGCGAAAAATGCCTTCAAGCGAGCGATTTTCCGCATCTATTGTTCAGTAATGAAAAAGTGCGCGCAGTCTAGCACGCAAAATCACCAAAAAAAAGACAGTAAAATCATGGATTTAAGTATAGCAAAGGCTATAACTCTTAACTTGCGCTATTTATGACGCTAAGTGGATGGAATAGAAGAATTTTCTTAGGGTGACCCGGCACAGGGATTGCACGCCAGCACGCTTTTATGCGCTAATGCCCGCGCTAATTGATAGGAAACCTGCGATGAAAAACCCGTTTGAAACGCTGATTATCCCTGGCGGAATCCTGCTGCTGGGCTTTCTCTCCGCGCTGCTGTTGCCCGCGCCGCAATTCGGCCTGGAATTATCCAGACGGATTCAGGAGATGCTGCATTTGCAGGACCTGAATCAGCTCTACACTATCGTGTTTTGCCTGTGGTTCCTGCTGCTGGGCGCGATTGAATTTTTTGTCATCCGCTTTGCATGGCGTCGCCTCGCTAAGCAGTGATCCCCACCGCCGCGTAATGCTTTTTTCCTCTGACCACTGTCTGACGCGGCGAAAAATTAACACTCACAGAAATGTAACATTAGTTTTACACGATCTGGCGAAATATCACGCAACATAAAAACCGCATAAAAAATCAATCCACTACAAATTGTTATTAATCATACATTTAAAGTGTGATGCCGCTCACTCTCCGAACATTACCCTGTGCATTCCTCTCACAATATCGCAACAACTGCATTACCATAACCCTCTGATTAAGGGATAAAAATCCCTTATGACAGCGGGGTCGAGCTGATTAATTCTTATGCTGAATCATTTCGGCCTTTAAAAAATAAACAAACGTTTAATTCCGATACGAGAATGTTATATTCAAATGCATATGCATAACGTGCAGTTAACCGTTATCGTCCCCTGACTTAAACCTGAGTCTTAACCTTTGAGAAATAGCGCGACGCGCTCGAAAGAAGCGTGGCTGTTTCGCCTGCGAACCTGTTGAACTTCAGGTCAACAGAGAGAGGAGATGTCGCCTCATGAGTACTACTGCGGTAAACCTGGCGCTCGCCGCCGCTGGTATGGATAGCGCAAACCTTCAGGAACGAAAGGATGTCGACGTACTGCTGATCGGCGCAGGCGTGATGAGTGCCACCCTTGGCGCATGGCTGCAGGATCTGGAGCCGGACTGGTCGATTGAGATGGTGGAACGCCTCGACGATGTCGCGGTGGAATCCTCCAATGGCTGGAATAATGCCGGGACCGGTCACGCTGCGTTGGCCGAGCTGAACTATACGCCGCAGAAGGCGGATGGCAG
The DNA here is from genome assembly GCF_032082325.1 of Pantoea sp. CTOTU50773. NCBI lineage: Bacteria > Pseudomonadati > Pseudomonadota > Gammaproteobacteria > Enterobacterales > Erwiniaceae > Pantoea > Pantoea sp. CTOTU50773. Next base: position 25,650 of record NZ_DAMDQC010000017.1, read on the forward strand.
CATCGACATTGCAAAAGCGGTGGCGATCAACGAATCGTTCCAGATTTCTCGTCAGTTCTGGGCGTACCACGTTCAGAAAGGCAACCTGCGCAATCCAAAAAGCTTTATCCACAGTACGCCGCACATGAGCTTCGTCTGGGGCGACGATAACGTTGAGTTCCTGCGCAAACGTTTCCAGGCGCTGCAAAAAAGCACCCTGTTCCGTGGCATGAACTATTCAGAAGATCGCGACCAGATCACCCAGTGGATTCCGCTGGTGATGAATGGCCGTGACAGCAAACAGAAAGTGGCGGCCACCTGGACCGAAATGGGCACCGACGTCAACTTCGGTGAAGTGACGCGTCAACTGATTGCCTCTTTACAGAAGAAAGCCAATTTCCGCCTGCGTCTGCGTCAGGAAGTGCGTGATATCAAGCGCCTGAGCGATGGCCGCTGGCAAGTGACGCTACACAATCTGGCCAGCGGTGAAAATCGCCTGCTGACCACGCGCCAGCTGTTTATCGGTGCGGGCGGTGCGGCGTTGCCACTGCTGCAAAAATCCGGCATCCCGGAAGTGAAAGGCTACGCCGGTTTCCCGGTGGGCGGTTCCTTCCTCGTGACCGAGAATCCAGAAGTGGTGCAGCAGCACATGGCGAAAGTGTACGGTAAAGCCAGCGTGGGCGCGCCGCCGATGTCAGTACCGCACGTGGATACGCGTGTGCTGGATGGTAAGCAGGTACTGCTGTTTGGCCCATTCGCCACCTTCTCGACCAAATTCCTGAAACAGGGCTCGCTGCTGGATATGTTCGGCGCGATGAACGGCAGCAACCTGTTGCCGATGATGCAGGTCGGCCTGAAGAGTTTTGACCTGGTGAAATATCTGGTCGATCAGGTGCTGCAAAGCGATGACGATCGAATGGAAGCGCTGCGTGCTTATGTGCCGCAGGCGAAACAGGAAGACTGGCGTTTAGTCACTGCTGGCCAGCGCGTGCAGATCATCAAGAACGATGAGAAAGAGGGCGGCGTACTGCGTTTAGGCACGGAAGTCGTGACCTCTGAAGATGGTTCGATTTCAGCCCTGCTCGGCGCTTCGCCGGGGGCATCTACTGCAGCGCCGATTATGCTGGAGCTGATGGCGAAAGCCTTCCCTGAGCAGATGCGTTCACCAGAGTGGCAGACCAAAATTCGCGCGGTGATCCCAACCTGGGGCCGTAAGATGAACGGTGACGTAGCGCTGACCGAGAAGATTCTGGCGGAAACCAGCCGCGTACTGCAACTCGATTACGCACCGATCGTTACGCCAGACGCGGCGAACGACGAAGCCCGCGAGACGGCGCACGTGGTGGGGAAGTAACCAGGCAATCCTGATTGCCGTGAATAATGATAAGGCCGCGCAAGCGGCCTTTTTTATGGCTAAATGCGAGAAATGTCCCAAATTGGGATATAAGTTTGCTATAGTCCCAAGGCGGGACTAAGATGCGCTACATGAGAATCATATCGGTACGGACACTCAGGGAGTTCATGACGGCGAACCCCGACTCAGCTCAGCCGTTGAGAGCCTGGATTGATGAAGCGCAAAAGACCAATTGGTTAAATCCAGCAGACATCAAGGATCAATACCGCAGCGCCAGCATTTTGAAAGGCAGTCGCGTGGTATTTAACATTAAGGGAAATGATTATCGACTGGTTGCGGCCATCGCTTACCCGCAGAAGCTGATTTTTATAAAATTTATCGGCACACACCGGGAATACGATGCCATTGACGCAAACACAGTGGAGCAACGTAAATGACACTGACCATTAAACCCATTCGCAACGAACTTGATTACGAAGCGGCCCTGGAGGCCATCTCTCCGCTCTTTGATGATGTGCCTGAGCTGGGCACGCCAGAAAGCGATTATATGATTGTGATGAGCATGCTGATCGAAGCGTGGGAGAAAGAGCACTACCCTATTGAAGCTGCCGATCCGATTGAGGCGATTAAATTTCGTATGGAACAACAGGGATTGACTGCCAAAGATCTGGAGCCTGCCATAGGCCGACGTAATCGCGTCTATGAAGTGTTAAACGGCAAACGCTCTTTGTCTCTGGAGATGATTCGCAATCTGCACAAGCAGTTTGGCATTCCTTTAGAGAGCCTGGTGGGTCTCTAAAATTGCAGGGGGGCCAATGATAGCGCCCCATTTGCTTCTATTGCATGCTTGGTTTTAACTCAGCAGTACCGCGTCATACAACATCCAACCTGTGGTGGCCACCAGCGACAGCGCCATCAAACTGTTAAACGCCTGACGTTTCCACGCCACCTGCAAGTGACTGCGCAGACGATCACCCATTGCGGCCCAGATCAAGATGCAGGGCAGATTCAATGCAGCAAACCCCAGCAACACAGTGATGACGCCGTTGCTGTTGGCGTACATCAGCGCCACGTTAGTCACCATCAGCCAGGCTTTGGGATTCACCGCCTGAAAACAGATGCCGCCCACTAGCGTCATTGGCCGCGGGCGTTCACGCGCTTCTGGTGCTGCAGCACGAAAAATTTTCCATGACAGCCAGAGTAAGTAACTGCATCCCACCATCGTGAGTGGTAAACGAATGGATGCCATCCAGTGCAGCAACACATCCAACGCCATACTTGCCAACAGCATCTGTATCGCACAGCCCACCAGAATGCCAAACAGCATCGGCAAGGTGCGCTTGAAACCAAAATTGACGCCCGATGTGGCGAGCAGCAGGTTGTTCGGGCCGGGGGTGATCGACATCACCGTGACGTAGCTGAAGAATGAAGGGTCGAGCATGATGCGCTTCCTGATGGTTCAAAGTTAACATCATGCTAATGCGTATCGGGCGATGGAAACAGAGACACAAAACCACTATTGTAATGGATACAGTTAATAATAATTTAGATTGTACCCATCGCACGCGGAGGCTTTTGTGTCCCTTCCCCTTTCATCCGGTCAAACGCTGTATCAGCAGCTGGCAGATAGCTTTGCCGAGTCGATTCATCAGGGCACGCTGAAACCGGGAAAACGGCTGCCCGCCATCCGCCGCGTGGCACAATCGCATCAGGTTAGTGTCAATACGGTGCTTAATGCCTGGCAAATCCTTGAAGATCGCGGCCTGATTGAAGCGCGTCCGCAATCGGGCTATTACGTGCGTGGCGTGATGCCAGCCGTGACGCGTCCGGTCAAACCGCTGCCCGCGAAAATCAACGACCCGAGCACGCAGAAGCTGGAACTGATTGAGCAGGTGTTTGCCGCGCAGAATAATGCCGATTACACCAATATCTCTTTGGCCTGTCCGCAGGATGGCACCTTTTATCCGGCAGCGCGCTTAGGCCGAATTACCTCGGGCATTTTACGGCACAATCCCGACATCGTCGGGCGCTATGCGCTCCCGCCGGGTAGTGAGCGCTTACGGGAGGAGATTGCACGTCGCAGTCTGCACACCGGTATCAATCTGACCGCGCAAGAGATCACCCTCACCCACGGCTGCATGGAAGCGTTACAGCTGGCGCTGCGGGCGGTGACCAAGCCTGGCGACTGCATTGGGCTGGAATCTCCCACTTACTTCTTCCTGTTCCCCCTGCTGGCCTCTCTGGGCCTGAAGGCGCTGGAGATTCCCACCGATCCTCAGCAAGGGTTGTCGCTGGATGCGCTGGAGATGTTGTTACAGGAGAAGCGCATTCAGGCGCTGATCGCCATGCCCGGCGCGCAGAACCCGCTGGGCTATGTGATGCCCCTGGAAAATAAGAAGCGACTGGCGAAGTTAGTGAATACTTACCACGTCCCGATGCTCGAAGATGGGCTGTATGACGAGCTGCAGTTCGACTGGCCACTCTCGCCGCCGGTGAAAGCCTTTGATAGCGAGGGCTGGGTGATTTACTGCACCAGCTTTACCAAAACCGTGGCGCCGGATTTCCGCGTGGGCTGGACCGCGGCCGGTCGTTTCCATCAGACCATCGCCCGTTTGAAAGCTGTCTCATCGATGTCTGAATCGCGGTTGTTGTGTGAAACCCTCGCCGAATTCCTCGCCAGCGGCGGATACGATCATCATCTGCGCTCGCTGCGCCGCCGCTATGCCGCCAATCTCGATGCGGCGCGCGGCATCATGGCGCGCCATTTTCCGCAGGGGACACGCGCTACGCTGCCAAAAGGTGGTTTTGTGTTTTGGGTGGAGTTGCCGGGGAAAGTGGATACCGTGGAGATGTTCCATCGGTTATTGCAGGAGCAGATTTGCGTGACGCCGGGAGCGCTCTATTCGCTGAGCGACCGTTATAAACATGCACTGCGCCTCTCCTGCTGTTATCCGTTTGATGAGCGTTATACGTGGGCGCTGAAACGCACCGGCGCGCTAGCCTGCGAAATCACAGGCCTGGCACCGGGACAGGATCAGGGTTTGCCGTTGCGGCCCCAGGTGGTGTAGCCCTCACGCTCGGTCAGACGCTCGTAATAGAGTTGTACGGAGGGAAATTCAGGGTGCTCCAGCGGGGTTTCAAACCAGCGATTGACTGCAAGCCCCACCGGAATGTCTGCCAGCGAGAAATTGCGTCCTGCGACGTAGCGCCCGGTTTTTTGCAGATGCTGGTCAAGAATATTCATGGTGTGCGTCCAGCCTTTAATCGCGGCGGCCAGCAAACGCGGATCCTGATGGGCGGGCGAGTTGCGCACCAGTGACATAAACGCATAGCGCCAGGAAGTATTGAGTTCGGTGGCTTGCCAGTCCATCCACTGATCCACCGGTGCACGCGCTCGTGGGTTTTCAGGATAGAGCCAGTCGCCGCCATTGCTGTTGGCGAGATAGCGCAGAATGGCGTTGGATTCCCACATCACGAAGTCATCTTCGATGATCACCGGCACCATGGCATTAGGGTTGAGCGCCATGAATTCCGCCGAGTGCAGCGATTGCGGGTCTTCACCCCAGGGTTCGAGCTCATACGCGAGATCCAGTTCTGAACACAACCACAGAACTTTGCGCACGTTGATTGAAGAAGTACGACCAAGAACTTTTAACATAGCGGACTCCGATTCCAGAATTCTTAACCTATTCATAGTCCTGTTGGCTGCCATTAGCAATCTGCAGGATGTAAATCAGGATGTCAGAGTGCCTCAACCAGCAAGGAGTGAAAATGAAAGTCGCGTTTAAGCAGGTGGATGTGTTTACCTCATCAGCGTTCAAAGGTAATCCGCTGGCAGTGATTATGGATGCAGAGGGATTAAGTGACGCCCAGCTGGCTGCTATTGCCCGCTGGACCAATTTGTCGGAAACCACCTTTGTCCTGCCAACACAGGATACCGCAGCCGATTACCGGGTGCGCATTTTTACCACCGAAGGGGAATTGCCGTTTGCCGGGCATCCGACGTTGGGCACAGCTCACGCCTTGCTGGAAGCGGGCTGGCAAGTGAAAACGCCGGGCAAGATTGTGCAAGAGTGCGGCGTCGGCCTGGTGGATGTGCGCATTAGCGAGGATGGCGCGCTGGCCTTCGCGGCCCCCAACGTCACGCTGACGCCATTTGATGACGCGTTGATGAGCAGCGCATTGAACAGCGAGGCCTTTGACACCAACCAGACGCCGACCATTGTCGATATGGGCATTCGCTGGCTGCTGATTCCGATGAACAGCGCACAGGCGGTGCTGGATGTGCAGGCCAGCGCGGCGGATCTGCTGCGCTTGCAAAAGCATGCCGACGTCAATGGGACTGCGCTGTTTGGCCCGCTGCCAGAGGATTGCGGCGAGCAATTCGAAGTGCGCGCGCTGCTGGTTGAGAACGGCAGCCTGACCGAAGATCCGGTAACCGGCAGCGCCAACGCCTGTCTGGCACGTTACTTTGCGGCGCAGGGGAAAACTGAGGATTATCGCGCACGTCAGGGCAGCGCCATTCAGCGTGAAGGACGGATTCAGGTGAGTTTTAGTGGTGAGAGCATCTGGATTGGCGGCCAGACGGTGACCGTGATTGACGGGACGATTGAGATCTAAAATACGCGCAATAAATTGCGCCGCTACGGCCATCTGCACGGTTGCGTAGCGGCGCGATTTATCGCGCATTATTACAGCGTGCTTAATCGTGCATTCTTACAACGCCTGCCCACCTGAAGCTTCAATACGCTGCGCGGTGATCCAGCCGGTTTCTTCGCTCAGGATGGCGCTGATGGCGTCACCAATATCATCTGGCTGGCCAACGCGGCCCAGCGATGTCACCGAGGCAATGTGATCGTTGAGATCTTTGGTATCGCGCACGCGTCCACCGCCGAAATCAGTTTCAATCGCACCCGGCGCCAGAATATTGACGCGAATACGACGCTCGCCTAGCTCTTTGGCCTGATAGCGCGTCAGCACTTCCATCGCCCCTTTCACCGAGGCATAGGTGCCTGATCCCGGCAACGTCATGCGTGTTAATCCGCTGGAGATGTTCAGGATGCGACCACCATCAACGATCAACGGCAGCAGCTTCTGCGTCAGGAAGTAAGGCCCTTTGAAGTGCACGTTGATCAGCGCATCAAACTCCTCTTCGGTGGTTTCCGCAAACAACTTGTAGTGACCGTGACCGGCATTGTTCACTAAATAATCAAAGTTGTCGCGTTGCCAGGTTTTTTGCAGTGTCTCTTTCACCTGCGCCACGAAGCTGTCGAAGGTGCTGCTGTCGCCGACATCCAGCTGTAACGCCACCGCACGTGCGCCCAATGCTTCAATCTCTTTCACCACGGCCTGCGCTTCTTCCGCATGACCACGATAGGTAAAAAGGATATCTACGCCTTTGGCCGCCAGTTTCAGCGCACCATTCTTGCCCAAACCGCGGTTACCGCCGGTAATCAATGCAATTTTATGACTCATGTTTCGCTCCAGATGGAAAATTGAACACGGGATAAGGATATTCGCTATAAATTGATCTATAAACGCAGAGGAATACGCAGCACTGTTTCACTAACAACAACAATCGGTGAACAACATGGATAAAATTCACGCAATGCAGGTTTTTGTGCGGGTGGCAGAAATGGGCAGTTTTACCCGTGCGGCTGAAAGTCTTGGACTACCAAAAGGCAGCGTATCGCGCCAGCTTCAGGCGCTGGAAAATCAAATGGGCACGCGTCTGCTGCATCGCACCACGCGGCGTGTTCATCTCACCCAGGATGGGCTGGTCTACTACGATCGTTGTCTTGATCTGTTGTCGATGCTCGACGATATGGACAGCCTGTTCCAGCACGATCCCGGCACGCTAAGCGGCAAGCTGCGTGTCGATATGTCCGTCGCCATGGCCACCGGATTTATCCTGCCGCGTCTGCCAGAATTTCTGCAGCATTATCCCGGCATCGAAATTGAGCTTAGCAGCAGCGATCGCCAGGTGGATGTGATTCGTGAAGGTTTTGACTGCGTGATCCGCGTGGGCGAGCTGAAAGATTCGGGTCTGATTGCGCGAAAAATCGGATCACATGCCTTGATTAATTGCGCCAGTCCCGACTACCTTTCCCGCTTCGGCATGCCGGTGCGCCTCGAAGATCTTGCACAGCACGCGATGGTGCATTACACCCAGCAGCTGGGGCAGCCCTCTTTGGGGTTTGAATATTTTGATGGTAAGCAGTGCCACTATGTTCAGACCGGCGGCGTGGTGACGGTGAACAGCACCGAAACTTATCGTGCCGCCTGCATCGCGGGATTAGGCATTATTCAGGTGCCCGCGATTGGTGTGCAGCCACTGCTGGAATCAGGCCAGTTAGTGGAAGTGCTGCATCACTTCCCCGCCAAGCCGATGCCGATTTCGTTGCTTTACCCACATCGCCGCAACGTAGCACGTCGCGTGCGGGTGTTTATGGAGTGGCTGAGTCAGGTGTTGCAGGAGTATGTGACATAAAGGGCTATAATTTTAATTTCGCAGTGAACAGGATGATTATCGTCTATGACAGACAAACCTAACCAAGAACCCACGGCTGAAAAGAAGCCGCTGATAGATATCAAGACCGGTAACAAAACCGTGGATGGCTCAATCCAGAACGTGTCGCGCTTTGCGGCCTGGTTCCAGGCCATTCCGGCGGTGGCGCATTTTATGCGCGCGCTGGATCGGTTTAACGATCGCCTCGGCAGCCAGTTTGGCGCAGCGATCACTTACTTCTCCTTCCTATCTCTGATACCGATTTTGATGGTCTCCTTTGCGGCAGTCGGTTTTGTGCTGGCGTCGAATCAGGATTTACTCACCGAGTTGATCAACAAAATCGTTAACAGCATCAGCGATCCTACGCTGGCCACTACGCTAAAGAACACCGTGAACACCGCGATTCAGCAGCGCGCGACGGTCGGGTTAACCGGTTTGCTGCTGGCGCTCTACTCTGGCATTAACTGGATGGGCAATTTGCGCGAGGCGGTGCGCGCGCAATCGCGTGATGTTTGGGAGCGTAAGCCGGACGATCAAGAGAAGTTATGGAAGAAATATGCGCGTGATTTGGTGTCGTTGCTGGGTCTGATGCTGGCGCTGGTGATTACCCTGTCGCTGACCTCCATTGCCGGTGCCGCGCAGAATGCCATCGTCAACGCGTTGGGATTGGAGGATATCGAGTGGCTGCGCCCGGCAATGACCATCATTGCGCTGTCGATTTCCATCTTTGCCAACTATCTGTTGTTCCTGTGGATTTTCTGGATTCTGCCGCGCCATAAGCCGCGCAAAAAAGCACTATTTCGCGGCACGCTGCTGGCGGCGATTGGTTTTGAAGTGATTAAATTTGTGATGACGCTGACGCTGCCAAAGCTGGCCACTTCGCCCTCTGGGGCAGCCTTTGGTTCAGTGCTGGGATTAATGGCGTTCTTTTACTTCTTTGCCCGTCTGACACTGTTCTGCGCCGCGTGGATAGCCACCGCAAAATACAAGGATGATAAAGAGATGCCGCAGCCGCATCAGGGCAATTGACATCGCAAAATTGTTACATTTGCCGCAACAGCTAAAAATGTTTCCTGCTGGCTATTATTCCAGCAAAAACCAGCAGGAAACGCTAAAGGGTCACTTTAATTTGGCCCTTTTGCAGAGATTCCCGCCAAAAAAGTGACACTTCTCGTTCCCATCACCCGCCGATTGCCGCAACTCAGAAATTATCCACTTTTTCGCCGAAAATGCCTGTTCTGGCGCGGGTTTTCATCATTGAATGCCGCAAAACAGGTGCGTAAGATTCTCTGTCTACATTTACAATTAAGAAACAGTCATGCAAGCCTCCATCACAGAAACACTCGACAAAAAACACGACGACACGCCCGTAAACTCACGCGGCAAAGTGGTCGTGGCATCGCTTGTCGGCACCGCGATCGAATTCTTCGATTTCTATATTTATGCCACTGCGGCCGTCATCGTCTTTCCGCATATTTTCTTCCCGCAGGGTGATGCCACCGTGGCAACGCTACAGTCGCTGGCTACGTTTGCTATCGCCTTCGTCGCGCGCCCGATTGGTTCTGCGCTGTTCGGTCACTTTGGCGACCGTGTAGGCCGTAAAGCCACCCTGGTGGCATCGCTGCTGACCATGGGCGTCTCTACCGTATTGATCGGTCTGCTGCCTGGATACCAAACCATTGGCGTTGCTGCTCCGCTGCTGCTGGCGCTGGCGCGCTTTGGTCAGGGCCTGGGTCTTGGTGGTGAATGGGGCGGCGCCGCTCTGTTGGCAACCGAAAATGCGCCAGCGAAAAAACGTGCGCTCTATGGTTCATTCCCGCAGCTTGGCGCGCCAATTGGCTTCTTCTTCGCCAACGGTACTTTCCTGTTGCTCTCCTGGCTGCTGACCGATGAGCAGTTCATGAACTGGGGCTGGCGTGTGCCGTTTATCCTTTCAGCCGTACTGGTACTGATTGGCCTTTATGTGCGCGTTTCGCTGCATGAAAGCCCGGTGTTTGCCAAAGTGCAGAAAGAGAACAAGCAGGTCAAAATGCCGATCGGCACGCTGCTGAGCAAGCATCTGACCGCTACGATTCTTGGCACCTTCATCATGCTGGCGACCTATACGCTGTTCTACATCATGACCGTTTACTCGATGAGTTACGGCACTGCACCGGCGCCAGCGGGCTTAGGCTTTTCCCGTAATAGCTTCCTGTGGATGCTGATGGTGGCGGTGATTGGCTTTGGTGTGATGGTACCGATTGCGGGCCTGCTGGCAGACCGCTATGGCCGTCGTCGCACCATGATCACCATTACTTTGTTGATCATTGCCTTCGCACTGATGTTCCCGATGCTGCTGGGTTCAGGCTCACAGATTCTGGTGATGGGCTTCCTGCTGCTGGGCCTGAGCATTATGGGTCTCACCTTTGGGCCGATGGGTGCGCTGCTGCCAGAGCTGTTCCCGACCGAAGTCCGTTATACCGGCGCGTCGTTCTCCTATAACCTGTCGTCAATTCTCGGTGCCTCGGTTGCGCCTTATATTGCAACATGGTTGAACGCTAACTACGGTTTGCAGGCGGTCGGTTTTTATCTGGCTTCCATGGCCGTGCTGACGCTGATTGCGCTGATTGCCTGTAAAGAGACGCGCCATCAGACGCTGTACGAAGCGGTGTGATGGTTGCAGATTGATATGATGAACCCGGCTCAGGCCGGGTTTTTTATTGGGTCGGAATTGAGATACGGGCGAATGACATGAGGGCACCGCGTTAGCGGCGCGAGGACGCCAGACCCTAAGCGGCCCCGGACTGCGTGATCGCCATGCGTTACGGCTCAATGGTGTTTTGTCGTGTCTGAGTGTGAGAAACCTATCTGATCAGGCATAAAAAAACCCCGGCAAGCCGGGGTTCTTCTTGTGCTGAAAACGGTGTCGTGCGGGGATTAGCCAGCAACCGCGATGCGTTTCATATCGGTCATGTAGCCACGCAGTTTGCGGCCAACCGCTTCGATTGGGTGCTGACGAACGGCTTCGTTAACGTCACGCAGCTGTGCGTTATCAACCTGAGTGCCTTCAATCGCTTTGCCCAGATCGCCTGGCTGCAGCGTGGTCATGAACTCTTTCAGCAGCGGTACTGCCGCGAAGGAGAACAGGTAGTTACCGTATTCTGCGGTATCAGAGATAACCACGTTCATTTCATACAGACGCTTACGTGCGATGGTGTTCGCGATCAGCGGCAGCTCGTGCAGTGATTCGTAGTAAGCAGACTCTTCAATGATGCCTGCATCGATCATGGTTTCGAAGGCCAGCTCAACGCCCGCTTTCACCATGGCAACCATCACAACGCCTTTGTCGTAGTACTCTTGCTCGTCGATTTTACCTTCGAACTGTGGTGCGTTCTCGAATGCAGTTGCACCGGTCTCTTCACGCCAGGTCAGCAGGTTTTTGTCGTCGTTCGCCCAGTCAGCCATCATGCCGGAAGAGAATTCGCCAGAGATGATGTCATCCATGTGCTTCTGGAACAGCGGAGCCATGATGGTTTTCAGCTGCTCAGACAGTGCGTAAGCACGGATTTTCGCCGGGTTAGACAGGCGATCCATCATCAGGGTGATGCCACCGAATTTCAGTGATTCGGTGATGGTTTCCCAGCCGAACTGAATCAGTTTTTCGGTATAAGCCGCGTCGTGACCTTCAGCCACCAGCTTATCGAAGCACAGCAGAGAACCGGCCTGCAGCATACCGCACAGGATAGTCTGCTCGCCCATCAGGTCAGATTTCACTTCAGCAACGAAGGAAGATTCCAGCACGCCAGCACGGTCGCCGCCGGTTGCAGCAGCCCAGGCTTTAGCGATTGCCAGGCCTTCGCCTTTTGGATCGTTTTCTGGGTGAACCGCGATCAGGGTTGGCACACCGAAACCACGCTTGTACTCTTCACGCACTTCGGTGCCTGGGCACTTCGGTGCTACCATCACCACGGTGATGTCTTTACGGATGGTTTCACCAGATTCAACGATGTTGAAACCGTGTGAGTAGCCCAGCGCTGCGCCATCTTTCATCAGAGGCTGTACCGCTTTAACTACCGCTGAGTGCTGCTTGTCTGGCGTCAGGTTAACCACCAGATCCGCCTGTGGGATAAGCTCTTCGTAAGTACCCACTTTGAAACCGTTATCGGTCGCTTTGCGGAAAGAAGCACGCTTCTCAGCAATCGCTTCAGCACGCAGTGCATAAGCGATATCCAGACCGGAATCACGCATGTTCAGGCCCTGGTTCAGACCCTGAGCGCCACAGCCAACGATAACGACTTTCTTGCCTTTCAGGAAGCTAGCGCCATCCGCGAATTCATCGCGTGACATGAAACGACATTTGCCTAACTGCGCTAACTGGTTGCGCAGATTCAATGTGTTGAAGTAGTTAGCCATGGGTACTCCGGTTAGATGTTGTGTTTGCTTTTGTTCGGTAACAGCACCGTATTCAGTGCCGCGAATGACCCCATCATATGACAGGAAATCCATTGCTTAAATTGATATATTAGCAAGGTCACATTGCAGAATTTGCAACAACACGTTGAGGTGAAACGCGCATGGATTTACGAGACCTGAAGCTCTTTCTTCATCTGGCCGAAAGCTGTCACTTTGGTCGCACCGCGCGTGCTATGCACGTCAGTCCCTCCACGCTCTCTCGCCAGATTCAGCGCCTTGAGGAAGATGTCGGTCACGCGCTGTTCCTGCGTGATAACCGCACCGTGACGCTCACTGAAGCCGGCGAGCGCCTTAAGCAATTTGCTCAGCAAACCTTGTTGCAATATCAACAGCTGCGCCACGTAATGGATCTGAACGGCCCTTCACTGAGCGGCGAGCTGCGCATTTTTTGCTCGGTGACCGCCGCTTACAGCCATTTGCCGCCGATTCTCGATCGCTTCCGCGCCGAACATCCGCAGGTGGAAATCAAACTCACCACCGGCGATGCCGCCGACGCAATTGAGATGGTGCAATCTGGCGAGGCAGATTTGGCCATTGCCGGACGTCCGGAATCGCTGCCCGCCAGCATCGACTTCACACCGCTCGCCATTCTTCCGCTGGTGCTGATCGCGCCCGCGCTGCCGTGTGCGGTGCGCAGCCAGGCCACACAGGCGCAACCTGATTGGTCGCAGATTCCGTTTATCGTGCCGGAACAAGGCCCGGTGCGGCGCGGCATTGATTTGTGGTTCCGTCGCCATCGCATTCCCAATCCACAAATTTACGCCACGGTTTCCGGGCATGAGGCGATTGTCTCAATGGTGGCGCTGGGATGTGGCATTGCGCTGCTGCCGGATGTGGTGCTGGAGAACAGCCCGGAGCCGGTGCGTAATCGCGTGCTGACGCTGGAGAATGTCGAGTCGGTCGCGCCGCTGGAGCTTGGCGTGTGTGTACAAAAAAAGCGGCTCGGGGAGCCGCTTATCAGTGCTTTCTGGAACCTGCTGTAGTTACTGCCCGGCGAGGAAGAAACGGAACGCCGGGTTGTTCGCTTCATCGTGCCATTCGTAGCCCAGCGCCGTGAGATGGGTTTCGAAATCCGGCTCTTGATCGTTGGCTTCGAAGGCCACCAGCACGCGACCAAAATCGGTACCGTGGCTGCGATAGTGGAACAACGAGATATTCCAGTGTGCGCCGAGCGTCTGCAGGAACTTCAGCAGCGCGCCCGGTGCTTCCGGGAACTCAAAGCTAAACAGGCGCTCGCGCAGCGGTTTCGATGGACGACCGCCGACCATGTAGCGCACGTGCAGCTTCGCCATCTCATCATCTGACAGATCCACCACCTGGTAGCCACCTTCGCTGAGCTGGCTGATGATCTCACTGCGCTCTTCCAGACCGCGCGTTAAGCGCACCCCGACGAAGATGCAGGCGTTATCGGCATCCGCATAGCGATAGTTGAACTCGGTGATCGAACGGCCACCCAGCGTCTGACAGAAACGCAGGAAACTGCCCTGCTGTTCCGGAATGGTGACCGCCAGCAACGCTTCGCGCTGTTCACCAATTTCACACCGTTCCGACACATAGCGCAGGCCGTGGAAGTTGACGTTGGCGCCCGACAAGACGTGCGCGAGGCGCTCGCCTTTGATGTCGTGCTGCTGGATGTACTTCTTCATGCCCGCCAGCGCCAGCGCACCCGAAGGTTCCGCCACCGCACGCACATCTTCGAACAGGTCTTTCACCGCCGCGCAGATGGCATCACTGTCCACGGTGATGATGTCGTCGAGATACTCTTTGCACAGACGGAAGGTTTCGCTGCCGATGCGCTTCACCGCCACACCTTCAGCAAACAAACCGACGCGCGCCAGATCCACCGGCTCGCCCGCATCCAGTGCCGCTTTCAGGCAGGCTGAGTCTTCCGACTCCACCGCGATCACTTTGATCTGCGGCATCAGCTGTTTGATCAGCACCGCCACACCCGCCGCCAGACCGCCACCGCCGACCGGTACAAATACGCGATCGATATGCGCATCTTGTTGCAGCAGTTCCATGGCCAGCGTGCCCTGCCCGGCAATTACTGCCGGGTGGTCAAACGGTGGCACAAAGGTGTAACCCTGCTGCTCGGCCAGCTCGATGGCTTTGGCTTTTGCCTCGTCGAAGTTAGCACCAAACAGATAAACCTCACCGCCAAATGCGCGCACTGCATCAACCTTGATGTCCGCCGTGGCCACCGGCATCACAATCAGTGATTTGATGCCAAGCCGACTCCCCGAAAGTGCCACACCCTGTGCGTGGTTACCGGCCGAAGCCGTAATCACGCCGCGTGCTTTTTGCTCTTCGGTCAGTCCGGCAATCATCGCATATGCCCCACGCAGCTTGAAGCTGTGCACTGCCTGGCGATCTTCACGCTTCACCAGAATGGTGTTGCCGAGACGCGATGAAATTTTTTCCATTTTCTGCAGCGGCGTCACCTGCGCAATTTCGTACACAGGCGCACGCAGCACTGCGCGCAAATACTCCGCGCCGTTAGGCGACGCGGGTAGCGGTTGAGACTCAGCCATCAGTTGTTAGCCTCCCAGCTTGGACTTATCGCGTACCGCGCCTTTATCAGCGCTGGTCGCGAGTGATGCATAAGCACGCAGCGCGAAGGAGACGGCACGTTCGCGGTTGTGCGGGGTGTAGGCCGCTTCGCCACGCGCCAACTCTTTTTCACGACGAGCGTGGATTTCGTTGTCTGGCAGATCCAGATGGATACGACGGTTCGGGATATCCAGCTCAATCATGTCGCCATCCTGGATCAGCGCAATGGTACCGCCACTCGCCGCTTCAGGTGAGATGTGACCGACAGAGAGACCGGAAGAACCGCCGGAGAAACGACCATCGGTGATCAACGCACAAGCTTTACCCAAGCCCATGGATTTCAGATAGGTGGTTGGATAGAGCATTTCCTGCATGCCCGGACCGCCTTTCGGCCCTTCGTAACGGATCACCACGCAATCGCCCGCCACAACTTTGCCGCCGAGGATCGCATCTACCGCGTCATCCTGGCTTTCGTAAACTTTGGCTGGACCTTTGAAGGTCAGCAGCTCAGCATCAACGCTGGCGGTCTTAACGATACAACCATCTTCAGAGATGTTGCCGTACAACACTGCAAGACCACCATCCTGAGAGAACGCGTGCTCACGAGTACGGATACAACCCTCTTTACGGTCATCATCCAGCGTGTCCCAGCGGCAATCCTGTGAGAATGCCTGCGTGGTACGAATACCGGCTGGGCCCGCGCGGAACATTTTCTTCACCGCTTCGTCTTGGGTCAGCATGATGTCGTACTGATCCAGGGTCTCACGCATGCTCTGCTGCAGAACGTTGCGCGCACTGGTATCGATCAGCCCGGCACGATCCAGCTCGCCCAGAATCGCGACAACGCCACCCGCACGGTGCACATCTTCCATGTGATATTTCGGCGTACTCGGTGCCACTTTGCACAGGTGCGGTACTTTGCGCGACAGGCGGTCGATATCTGACATGTTGAATTCGATTTCGCCTTCCTGCGCCGCTGCCAGCAGGTGCAGAACGGTGTTGGTGGAACCGCCCATGGCGATATCCAGCGTCATCGCATTCTCAAATGCCGCTTTGGTGGCGATGTTGCGTGGCAGTACGCGCTCATCATCCTGCTCGTAATACTTTTTGGTCAGGCTAACGATGCGCTTACCGGCGTTGAGGAACAGCTCTTTACGGTCGGCGTGGGTCGCCAACAGTGAACCGTTGCCTGGCTGTGCCAGACCCAGCGCTTCGGCCAGACAGTTCATCGAGTTCGCAGTGAACATCCCTGAACAAGAACCACAGGTTGGGCACGCAGAGCGTTCGATTTTATCGCTGTCTTCATCGCTGACGTTCGGGTTAGCACCCTGAATCATCGCATCAACCAGGTCCAGCTTGATGATTTTGTCAGACAGTTTGGTCTTACCGGCTTCCATCGGACCGCCGGACACAAAGATCACCGGGATGTTGAGGCGCAGTGACGCCATCAGCATGCCGGGGGTGATTTTGTCGCAGTTAGAGATACACACCATGGCATCGGCGCAGTGCGCGTTCACCATGTACTCCACGGAATCGGCGATCAGCTCGCGCGAAGGCAGTGAATACAGCATGCCGCCATGACCCATGGCGATACCGTCATCCACCGCGATGGTGTTGAACTCTTTGGCGACACCACCGGCGGCTTCGATTTGCTCAGCCACCAGCTTGCCCATATCGCGCAAGTGCACGTGGCCCGGCACGAACTGGGTGAATGAGTTAACCACGGCGATAATCGGTTTACCGAAATCGGCGTCGGTCATTCCTGTGGCGCGCCACAGGGCGCGTGCACCCGCCATGTTACGACCATGGGTGGTGGTGGCAGAACGGTACTTAGGCATGCTCTATTTACTCCAGTCTGAAATATGACGCGGGCGCAGCTGCACCCGCGTAACTGTCTTGTTATGGATTAACTTGATCCAACCAGCCGTACTTGTCTTCGGTTTCGCCAGTGAACAGGCCGAAGAATGCGCTCTGAATTTTGGTGGTCACTGGACCGCGTTTGCCCGCACCGACCTGAATGCCGTCAACGCTACGTACCGGGGTGATTTCTGCCGCAGTACCCGACATGAACACTTCATCAGCCAGATACAGAGATTCACGCGACAGCGTTTGCTCACGCACTTCGATACCCAGGTCGATCGCCAGCTTGATGATGGCGTCACGGGTGATACCTGGCAGGGCTGAAGAAGTGAACGGCGGCGTGAACAGAATGCCATCTTTCACTTCGAACAAGTTTTCGCCAGCACCTTCTGAAATATAGCCGTTGGTGTCGAGAGCGATACCTTCCTGATAACCGTGGCGACGCGCTTCGCTGCCGACCAACAGTGAGGAGAGGTAGTTACCACCGGCTTTAGCCGCGGTTGGCAGAGTATTCGGTGCAACACGGTTCCATGAAGACACCATCGCATCGATACCGTTTTCCAGTGCTTCAGCACCCAGGTAAGCACCCCATGGGAAAGCAGCGATGATCACGTCGGTGGTGTAGCCATCTGGTGGGTTCACACCCAGGCCTACGTCGCCAACAAACGCCAATGGACGAATGTAAGCGCTTTTCAGTTTGTTCACGCGAATCACTTCGCGGCACGCTTCCATCAGCTCATCAACAGAGGCGGCGATAGGAAAACGATAGATTTTGGCGGAGTCGTGCAGACGCTGCATGTGTTCACGGTGACGGAACACCACTGGGCCTTTGTGTGAGTCGTAGCAACGTACGCCTTCAAACACTGAAGTACCGTAGTGCAGTGCGTGAGACATGACGCTGACCTTGGCATCTTCCCACTTAACCATCTCCCCGTTGAACCAAATAAAGTCTGCTTTCTTCGTACTCATTGTTATTTCCTTTGGCGACTAAGCGCGGATTTGTTGTGATGTCTGTTGCTGGATCTCGACACAAGCGACATCCATAAGTTTGCTTAACTGCGAAGACAGTAAATCGACCGAACGCTGACTGGCAACGGTCATCTCGATATTAATGTTCTCAGCGTTGATCGCAGATGCCATGTTCATCGAGCACACCTGGAAGCCACGGTGGCGGACAACACGCAAAATGCGCTCCAATATTTCAGGGCGGAAGCGGGCTTCGATAGACAATTGATGCTGGTTCATGCGGTTTTCTCCATCATGTTTGCGTTGCTGGCACCCGGCGGTACCAATGGCCAGACGTTTTCATGCTCATCAATCGAAACATGCAGGAAGTAAGGACCTTCACTGTTCAGCAGAGCATCTATCGCGGCGTCGACCTGATCTTTACGGCTAATGTGCTGGCCTGGGATATCAAAGGCGCTGGCCAGCGTAAGGAAATCGGGGTTATCGGTGAGGATGGTTTCACTGTAGCGGCCATCAAAGAACAGCTGCTGCCACTGGCGCACCATGCCTAAACGTTGGTTATCCAGCAGCAGGATTTTCACCGGCAGCTTACCGCGCTTGATGGTGCCCAACTCCTGAATGTTCATCATGATTGAGCCATCGCCTGACACGCAGATCACGGTGTCTTGCGGGCGGGCAACCTGAGCGCCGATGGCGGCTGGCAGTCCGAAGCCCATGGTGCCGAGGCCGCTGGAGGTGATGAAGTTCTCTGGCTGAGTGAAGCTCATGTGCTGCGCAGCCCACATCTGATGCTGGCCCACATCGGTGGTCACCACCGCGCTGTCCGTTTTACGATCGGAGAGTTGTTTCAGCAGCAGCGGCGCATAAATCGCCTCACCTGGATGATCGTAGCGCCAGTCAAACTCGGCTTTCATCGCTTTTACTTCGGTGCGCCAGCCCTCAATCTGCATCGGCATACTCAACGCGGGCAGCACCTGGTTCAAATCACCTTGCAACGAAACGTGCGCACGACGCAATTTGTTCAACTCGGCCGGATCGATATCGATATGAATGACGTTCGCATGCGGGGCGAAGGTGTCTAACTTGCCGGTGACGCGGTCGTCGAAACGCGCGCCAACGGCAATCAGTAAATCGCACGATTGCACGGCAAGGTTGGCAGCTTTGGTGCCGTGCATACCCAACATGCCAAGATAGAGATCGCTGCTGGCGTCTGCACTTCCCAGACCTTTCAACGTGGACACCGTTGGGATACCGGTTGCTTCAGCCATGGCACGTAATGCAGGCACCGCTTGTGCCATGCCAACACCGCCGCCGATATACAGCATTGGCTTATGCGACTGCGCCATTAATGCGCGGGCTTCAGCGATATGCTCTGGCGAATGACTGATCGCCTCTTCAACCGGCAGCAAATGCGGTGTTAAATCGGCACTAGCAATTTGGATGTCTTTCGGGATATCCACCAGAACCGGACCGGGACGGCCAGACTGGGCGATGGCAAAGGCTTCGGCCATCACGGAAGGCAAATCTTCGAGGGATTCAACCAGGAAACTGTGCTTAGTGCAGGCTAATGACAGGCCGAGAACGTCGATTTCCTGGAAGGCATCGGTGCCGATGAACGCAGATGAAACCTGACCGGTGATCGCGACAACTGGGATGGAATCCATAAACGCATCTGCTAAACCGGTGATCAGGTTAGTGGCGCCGGGACCGGAAGTGGCGATACACACGCCAGTTTTACCGGTGGCACGGGCATAACCAATTGCCGCCATCACTGCACCTTGCTCATGACGACACAGTAGGTGTTCCACGCCGCCATCGTAGAGCGCATCGTACACTGGCATGATTGCGCCGCCAGGATAGCCAAACACTGTGTCGACACTTTGCGCGCGTAAAGCCTGAACTACCCACTGTGCACCTGTCATCGTTATTCTCCTGTATTCCTGGTGGAACAACAGAATTTTATGCTACTGCTCATAATCTGTTCCTCGCTGATTCGCTGATATTTAGCCAGGTCGAAAAAAAACCCCCGGACCTTTCGGTGCGGGGGTTTTTGGAATTCCGGGCTTGATTTTTAAGCCTTTCTTTCTCCAAGCGATGCCCCGCACGGTGGGATAATAATCACCACCACGCTAATCACGACTAGGCTAATCACTTGTAGAAGGGCTTTCATGTGTTGTCTGTTTTTTCGATTGTTCGAAGTAATACCTACAGAGTTACCATAGTTATCTACGCGTTGACAATTATTTTCATAATGTTTTTTATGACGTAAGCAATCGGCTCGGGTTATCGCCTTGTAAGTTAAAGGTTATTTTTAGATGTGAATATTTTTCATTACTTACGCGGCGTAATCGCCCTTTTAGTTTTGCGATATTGTTCTCAATTGCTGCGAACGTCCCGTAAAAATCTGCGATTCGCTGGAATCAGGCACTGATATTTTTTAATCGCACTCGTATTCTGAATTTGACCCCCGCATGATGAAGACAACAAGGAGTGGTTATGTCTTTATCAAAGGTTTTAACACGCGCGGCGCTCGGTGTGCAGGCACCATTGGTAACGGTCGAAGTACACATCAGTAAGGGCTTGCCCGCTTTAACGCTGGTTGGCCTGCCCGAAACCACGGTAAAAGAGGCCCGCGAACGGGTGCGCAGTGCCATTATCAATAGCGGATTCACCTTCCCGGCGAAACGCGTCACCATCAATTTGGCTCCTGCCGATCTGCCAAAAGAAGGTGGGCGCTACGACCTTCCCATCGCCATTGCGATTCTCGCGGCCTCAGAGCAGCTTCCTGACGCGAAACTGGCGCACTATGAGTTCCTGGGGGAGTTAGCACTGAACGGCGCGCTCTGTGGCGTTCAGGCCTCTATTCCAGCAGCGATGGCTGCTTTGCAAGCCGGCAGGCAGATGGTGTTAGCTGAAGAGAATCAACAGGATGTCGGATTGATCCAACAAGGGGAAACGCTCGTCGGTAAACATCTGCTCGAGATCTGCGCTTTCCTGCATAACCAGTCGACACTCACCGTTGCGTATTCTCAACCTGAGGCGCTGCAACAGGAAAGCCAGGACCTCAGCGAAATCATCGGTCAGGAACAAGGACGCCGCGCCCTGGAGATCACTGCCGCTGGCGGGCATAACCTGTTACTGCTTGGACCGCCCGGCACAGGGAAAACCATGCTGGCGACCCGCCTGCCCGGCATTATGCCGCCCTTAGACGATCAGGAAGCGCTGGAGTGCGCAGCGATTAATAGCCTGGTCAGCAGCCGAAATCTCCATCATCAGTGGCGCAGAAGGCCATTCAGAGCACCTCATCACAGCGCTTCGTTGTATGCATTAGTGGGAGGAGGAGCAATCCCCCGGCCTGGTGAGATCTCTCTGGCGCACAATGGCGTCCTGTTTCTGGATGAACTCCCGGAGTTTGACCGCAAGGTACTGGATGCATTACGCGAGCCCATTGAATCCGGCGAGATTGCGATTTCCCGTACACGCGCCAAAGTCACTTATCCTGCGCGCTTTCAGTTAATTGGCGCCATGAACCCCAGCCCTACCGGGCATTATCAAGGCAGTCATAATCGATGCACGCCGCAACAGGTGCTGCGCTATTTGAGCCGGCTCTCAGGTCCGTTTCTTGATCGCTTTGATCTGTCTCTGGAAATCCCGTTGCTACCCAGTGGAACCTTAAGTCAAAAACAGGAGGTCAGTGAGAGCAGCGAGACGGTACTTAAACGCGTCCTTGCTGCTCGTCAGAGGCAAATTGAGCGAGCAGGCAAAATAAACGCGCATTTATCTAATCCGGAGATTGCCCAGTGCTGTGTACTGAGACAGGACGATGCTATATGGCTGGAAGCTGTATTGAATTCGCTGGGTCTTTCTGTGCGCGCGTGGCAACGCATTTTGAAAGTCGCCAGGACGATTGCCGATTTGGCAGGGGAGGAGACGATTTCACGACAGCATTTGCAGGAGGCGGTGGGTTATCGCAGCATTGACCGATTGCTCATCTATCTGCACAACAGTCTGGAATAAAAAACGGGGCTTTAGAAGCCCCGCTATTTTTTAATCATCGCTATCGCTAAAGTCTTCCACAGTGTCCATCTGCGGCTTACCGCCAGACAATGTGTGGAAACGCTTAGGACGCTTAATACGTGCGGTATATTTCGACCAGACACGTTCAGCTTCCGTTTGCGGCTCACGCAGCCCACGACATACTTCTAAAAACGAACGCTCTTCTTCAGTCGCTGGTTCACGCTTGGCGAGGTCCAGTTCATTGAAGGCGTAACCGTGGCGTTCCAGAAGCTGAGCTTCTTTAATGGTGAAATCACCATGACGTGAAAAACCACGAGGATAATGTTTGTTATCAAAGAAACGATTTGTTGTTGCGAAGCTATCCGCCATTTTACACGCTCCCGACTCTCTTATGGCCGTGCTATTTATGGCGCGGAGTATTAGATAGGCTTGACAGAGTGTAAAACAAAACATTTAAATCAGTACGACAAACATTTTTTGGGAGAATGCTGTGGATACGGAATTACTGAAAACTTTCCTCGAAGTGAGCAGAACACGCCATTTCGGGCGTGCTGCTGAAGCGCTTTACCTCACGCAATCTGCCGTTAGTTTTCGCATTCGTCAGCTGGAAAATCAGTTGGGAGTCAACCTTTTCACCCGTCATCGAAATAATATTCGGCTGACTTCTGCGGGTGAGCGTTTATTACCCTATGCAGAGAGCCTGATGAGTACCTGGCTGATGGCTAAAAAGGAAGTTTCACATACACAACAGCATCATGAGCTATCGATAGGTGCCAGCGCGTCGTTGTGGGAAGCTTATCTAACCCCTTGGTTAAAAACGCTTTATGAGAATCGTGAAAGTCTTCACCTTGAAGCACGTATCGCACAACGGCATTTGCTGGTAAAGCAATTACATGAGCGTCAGTTGGACCTTTTAATCACCACCGAAGCGCCCAAAATGGATGAATTAACCAGCCAACAGATTGGTCATATTTCACTCGCGCTCTTCCGCGCACGTAAGACTGAGAAACGTGAAAAATATGATTACATTAAACTGGAATGGGGTGCGGATTTTCATCAACATGAAAGTTATTTATCCAGTGATGATGTGCCAGTATTGACCACAACTTCAGCGCATGTGACACGTGAATTACTCCACACTACCGGCGCCTGCGCATTTTTACCGGATTCATGGCACAGCATTTATAGTGATTTGATGGTTATTCCAGATACACCCGTTGCCGTTCGTCCACTCTATGCGGTGTGGCTGCAGAATAGCGATCAACAAGCACATATTCGTCAGCTGCTTAAATTTCCAGTATTGACGCAATAAAGCAGAAATTGAGAGGGGTTTGAGTGTCGCGCAGTGAAACTCAAACCCTTTTCACTGACGAATTTATGAGGTAAATGCCAAATTTTGGACAAAAAAAATCCTTTGCCGAAGCAAAGGATTGTTTTCTGGCAGGGGCGGAGGGACTCGAACCCCCAACACCCGGTTTTGGAGACCGGT